>CAMVMK010000026.1 GCA_947168585.1 uncultured Fretibacterium sp. | reverse complement strand
TCACGTTAATTTGCGCCATATATAATTTTCAGCATACTTAGTGGACAAGTCTATTATGATATTATTTTAATGAGGTGAAATTTTTTTAGAAATGGATAATAACATCAGAAATTTTTGCATAATAGCTCATATAGATCACGGGAAATCAACGCTTGCTGATAGACTTTTAGAGGCTACGGGAACAATAGCAAGCCGCGACATGAAAGCCCAAATTTTAGACAGTCTTGCCCTCGAACGTGAGCGCGGAATAACTATAAAACTTGTGCCGGTTAGAATGGATTATAAAGCTAAAGACGGGAAAAATTATATTTTGAATTTAATCGACACTCCCGGCCATGTAGATTTTGCTTATGAAGTCTCGCGTTCTCTTGCGGCTTGTGAAGGAGCGTTGTTAGTAGTAGATGCCTCGCAGGGCGTAGAAGCTCAAACCGTAGCTAATGCTTATCAGGCTATAGAGCAGGGGCTCGAAATTCTGCCGGTGATTAATAAAATTGATTTACCTTCAGCAAGACCCGATAACGCTAAGCAGGAAATTTCTGACGTTGTCGGCCTTGACGCTTCGGACGCTGTTTTGACGAGTGCCAAGACAGGCGAGGGAGTCAGCGAAATTTTAGAGAAAATCGTTAATGAAATTCCCTCGCCTTCAGGAGATGAGAATGCGCCTCTTCAGGCATTAATTTTTGACTCAGTTTACGATAATTATAGAGGCGTAATTTGTTATGTCCGGGTCGTCAACGGAAAAATTAAAAACGGCCAAAATATTTTATTTATGGCTAACGGAATTTCTTATCCTGTTAATGAAGTCGGAGTTTTCAAGCCCGGTTTCACTCCCGTAAATGAATTAAAAGCCGGTGAAGTCGGTTATATTACAGCAAGTATTAAAACTTTAGCCGAAGCCGGAGTCGGCGACACTATAACAGACGCTGATAACCCTGCAGGTTCGCCTTTGCCCGGTTATAAAAAAGTTAAAAGCGTTGTTTTCTGCGGATTTTATCCTGTTGAGAGAGATAATTATCCGCAGCTCCGGGACGCTCTCGAAAAATTATGCCTGAATGACTCAGCTGTAACTTACGAGCCTGAAAGTTCGGAGGCTTTAGGGTTCGGATTTAGATGCGGATTTTTAGGTCTGCTTCACATGGACGTAGTTAGAGAAAGACTGCGTGAAGAATACGGCGTTGAACTTGTAGCGACTGCTCCGAATGTTATTTATGAAGTCGTTAAAACAGACGGAGAAATTATTGAGGCTCATAGACCTTCGGATTTTCCTGACCCGTCATTAATTGAAGAAATTAGAGAGCCTTTCATAAAACTTTCTGTATTTATGCCTTCGGAATTTACGGGGCGCGTAATGCAGTTAGTTCAAGATAAGCGCGGGACTTATAAATCTATGGACTATTTAACGCCTGAAAGAGTCAGACTTGTTTATGAAATGCCGCTTTCAGAGTTTATCGTAGATTTTCACGACAAATTAAAATCCCAGACACGCGGCTATGCTTCTCTCGATTACGAATTAATAGGACTTAGAGCGAGCGAATTAGTCAGAGTTGATATTTTAGTAAACGGCGAAGCGGCTGACGCATTTTCTTTTATCTGTCATAAAGATCAGGCTTATAACCGCGGTCATGCAGTTGTTACGAAACTCAAAGAATTAATACCGAGCCAATTATTTGAAATTCCTATTCAAGCCTCGATAGGCCGGCGCGTTATAGTGCGGGTAAACGTTAAGGCTTTAAGAAAAGATGTTTTAGCGAAATGTTACGGCGGAGATATAACCCGAAAAAGAAAATTGTTAGAGAAACAAAAAGAAGGTAAAAAACGAATGAAACAAATCGGCAAAGTTGCGATCCCTCAAGAGGCTTTCTTGGCCTTCATGCAGGTTGACGGGCAGGAAAAATAAAGATGAATATTGACGACATAAAAGCGGCTGTTGCTAAAGTTTCTACAGAGTTCGCTATAAAAAAAGCTGTGCTTTTCGGTTCATTTGCTAACGGAACATTTTCAGAAGACAGCGATATTGATTTAATAATAGAATTTTCCTTGCCCGTAACACTTATAACTCTCGGGCGTTTGAAAGAAAAACTAGAAGATATTTTGAAAATTAAAGTCGATATAATTCACGGCTCTCTGAGAGAAACGGATATGCTCGAAATCGACTCGGAGATAGAAATTTATGCAGCGTAGAGATTTTATTATTTTCAAAAAAATTGTTTCAGAAGCTGATATTTGCTTGCAAATGCTTGGAGATACATCGATAAATTTTCTTGCTGACTAAAAATTGACAATTAAGAGAAATAAATGAAAATTATCTCGAAAAAATGGAGAATAAATTGATGAATTATTGGACTCAACAAAGTATTGAGTTTGCCCAGCAAAGAAATTATTTAGATGAACTTTTCAAAGTTTATCCGTTAAATCCCAACTTGCGGCGCGAACTTTCTAAGATACAGATTGATAAAATTTCGTCAGCTTATAAACAGCGTGATAATATTCAACTTGTAACAACGCTTTTAGAAGCTGAACTTTTCCCATTAAAGGATTCTTATATTCCTTTTTTGCGCCATGACAAGGAAGCAATAAATCGAAATCCCCAGACTGTGAACCGCATAGCCGGAAATTTATATCAAATGGGATTTGAAACAATAATTGAAAAATGCACTACTCCTAAAGAAACTAACAGACAAATCGGGCCGCTTTTCAAAAACTGGATTCAAAAAAATACAATTGGCGTTCCGATTTTGAAAGACTCTGACAAATTTTTAAGTTCAAATATAAACTGTATGTTAAATTCTTCGGACACTGCCATGCAAATTTTCGCAAAAGATTATTTAGGCTTTACACGCGATAAAGGCATTGATTTTTTAGCAAAGTTTAATAACAAATATATCGTAGGTGAAGCTAAATTTTTGACGGATTTCGGCGGACATCAAAATGCTCAATTTGACGATGCTTTAAGTTCAATTCACAGCTTCAAAGGTAAAAAACAAATTGAAAATGAAGTTATTCCTGTCGCAATTCTTGACGGCGTACTTTACATAAAAGGTAAAAATAAAATGCACGAATATATTATTAATCATCGAAAAGATAATATATTTTCTGCTCTTGTACTGCGTGAGTTTTTATATTCTTTGTAAAAATGTTAAGGCTTAATTTTGAGAATAAATTTTTGCGTGACGATGTTTTATATAAAGCCGAAAGAACAGCACGAAATTTTAATATCACGCTGCCTGAAGCCGGAAATATTTTAATTCAATCTGAAAATTTTCTTGCGTTATCGTTAATGTTAAAAAATTACAGCGAAAAAATTGATTTAGTTTATATTGATCCGCCTTTTAACACTATGCAGGATTTTTTTATTTCAGACGAACGTGCAAATACAATAAGTTCAATAAAAAAATCAACGGCCTACAGCGATAAAATGCCTCTTGAAAAATTTTTAGCGTTCATGTGGGAGCGTTTAATTTTAATTCATGAACTTTTATCTGAAAAAGGCTCGTTATATCTTCACATAGATTCAAAGACGGGGCATTATATTAAAATTATTCTTGATGAAATTTTCGGCGCGGAAAATTTTAAGAACGACATAACACGAATAAAATCTAATCCGAAAAATTTTCATCGAAAAGCTTGGGGCAATGAAAAAGATATGATTTTATTTTACGCGAAAAATTCTCAAAAAAATATTTGGAACGATATAAAAGGATCTTTAATTGAAGATGAAATTATGAAAAAATTTCCAAAAATTGACAGCAGCGGCAGGCGTTATACTACAATTCCTCTTCATGCGCCCGGCGAAACTAAGGACGGCATTACAGGGAAACCTTGGAGAAATATTCAAGTTCCTGCAGGACGGCATTGGCGTACGGATCCGGCTGAATTTGATAAACTCGACTCCGAAGGCAAAATAGAATGGTCGCGGACAGGTAACCCAAGAATAAAAAAATTCGCTGATGAATATAACGGCAAAAAAATCCAAGATGTCTGGACGTTCAAAGACCCTCAATATCCTGTTTATCCTACGGAAAAAAATCATGATATGCTTAGATTAATTATCTCTCAATCTTCGTTAAGTAACAGCATTGTCCTTGATTGTTTCGCGGGCAGCGGAGCAGCACTTTTATGCTCTCACGAACTCGGACGGCGTTGGATAGGTGTTGACCAGTCTGAGGCAGCAATTAAAATAATCCGCGAAAATAATAATATAGGCGGATACGAATTTTTTAATTTTGTAAAGGGGTAAAAACGTAAAAAAAATCAGGAATAAAAAATATTCCTGACTCAAATTTATAAATTGATACGAAAATTTATTTTATTTAATAACTTTCAGGGCTTTTCTGTCTATCGTCAAAGCAACGAAAATCAAAAATACTATGCCTTTTATTAACTGCTGAGTAGCTGACTCAAAGCCCAGCATAACAAGACCGTTATTTAATACCGTGTACATTAAAGTGCCGACGATAATATTTGAAAATCTGACTTTTGCTCCGCCCGTGATAGGAAGTCCGCCTAAAACGAGCGAAATTAAAATTTGAGTTTCAAGCTGGTTTCCTGCCGTTGCTGTTATCGAACCGACCTTTATAACGTTTACGAAAGCAGCAAGTCCCGTCAAAGCTCCTGCAGCTACGAACGTGAAAAATTTTACGCGGTCAGTTCTAACTCCTGAAAATCTTGCAGCAGTTTCGCCTGAGCCTACAGCCTTGACATCGTTGCCGATTCTCGTGAACTTAAATAAGAAAAATGCTACAACTAAAACCGCGACTGTAATTCCGATTTTTAAGCCGTCGCTGTCAAGAGCTTTTATAGCAGCACTCGCAGGAATTGCCGTCTCTGTCGTCAAATATGCGCACACGCCTCTGAATAAATACATTGTACAAATTGTAACGATAAAACTTTGAAGTCTGAATTTAACGTGGAAAAATCCGTTAATTGCTCCGATTGCCGCGCCTGTTAAAATTCCGCCTATAATTGCAAGCGGTATGCTGTAAAATGAAAGCATAGAGACAACTATCGAAGCCACTCCCAAAGTCGAGCCTTCAGTGAAGTCTATCGAGCCGAGAGTCATTATAAAAAAGACTCCGACTGCTACAATCATCGGATAATAAACCTGAGATAGCAATAATCTTAATCTTTTCGGCTGCATTAAGCGGCCGTCAGTGAGCCAATACATTAAAGCCAAAATTACTACAAGCCCGATAAAAGGCAAAAGGCCTTTGAAAGTGTCGCTGTCAAGAATTGCAGAAATTTTGGACTGTTTTTCGTTGTTGTTTGCCATAATTTTTTCACCTTTCCTTCGAGCCTTATACCATTTTAGCGATTAAATCTTCTTCGCTGAGATTTTCACTGCGATGAAATTCGCCGTTAATTTTTCCGTCTTTCATGATTAAAATCCTGTCCGACATTCCTAAAAGTTCCGGAATTTCTTCGCTTATCATGATTATAGATTTTCCCTGCGCCGTAAGTTCCGACATTAAAGCATAAATAGCCTGTTTGACTTTAACGTCAATTCCGCGTGTAGGCGAGTCTAAAACTAAAATGTCGCTTCCCTTGCCGAGCCAGCGCGCCAAAACGACTTTTTGTTTATTTCCGCCGGAAAGTTCAGAGACGAATTGATTAATATGCTGCATTTTAGTCTGCATTCTGTCGACATGTTCTTTAGCGAATTTGTTTAATTTTCTGCCCTTTAAGATATGAGCTTCGGCCAAGTCATCGAGTGAGGGCAGAACGGCATTATTTCTGATTGATTCGTTGAGGATTATGCTCTCGTTGTCCCTGTCTTTTGAGGCGTAAGCTATTGATTTTTTAATAGCCTGAGGGATTGAAGTAATTTCCGTGCCGTCAGCAAGTTTAACGCTTCCCTGCCTGTTCCATGACGCTCCGAAAACTGCTTTGCCTACCTCGTGCATTCCGCATTCTGAAAGACCTCCGAAGCCTAAAATTTCGCCGCGGTGAAGTTCAAAATTAACGTCTTCGATTTGTCCCGGAACTGTTACGCCTTTGACGCTCAAGACAACTTCACTCGAAATTTCTTTGCCGTAGTCAGTCCTGTAATAAGCCGTGCCGATGTCGCGTCCGACCATTAAACGTTTTATAGAGTCTTCGTCAACGTCAGAACTTTTAACGGTGTCGATATATTCGCCGTCTCTTAAAATTGAAATCGTGTCGCAATGGTCTAAGACTTCGCGCAGGTCGTGGCTTATGAAAATTACGCTCCGCCCGTCAGCCCTGACCGCGTCCATGATTTTATAAAGTTCGAGTCTTCCGTTTTGAGATAAAGCCGTTGTAGTTTCGTCAACGATTAAAATTTTGGGCTTCATGTAAGTTGCTTTGACGATCTCGACAAGTTTTCTATCTTCAAAATTATAGTTGTCAATCATTGCTCCGGCACGGATATTTTTGAAGCCGTATTCGTCAAGGAGTCTTTGAGCTTCGTTGTTCATTGCGCGGGTATCTTTAATCAAGCCTTTCATAAAAGGATCTTCGTGGCCTAAAAAAATATTTTCAGCGACTGTAAGACCTGATAAAGTTCCCATTTCCTGAACGATGATTGAAATTCCTAAATTGTTAGCTTCAACCTGATTTTTGACTTTAACGGGCTGGCCGTCGAGGATGAAAGTTCCTCCGCCTATCGTATAAATTCCGCAGAGCATTTGACAGAAGGTGCTTTTTCCGCTGCCGTTCTCGCCGATTAAAGCGCGAATTTCTCCGGCGTTTATAGTGAGGCTGACATTATTAACGGCGTGAGTAATTCCGAATTTTTTATCGATGTTTTCGGCTTTCAATAAAATTTTATCACTCATTTTTCCCGCCTCCTATTTAACGACAGAGCCGCGTTTGCCGCGGGCCGTGAGAGTTACAATTATCAGCAATGCCGCGCCTGTTACGACGTTTTGAATTGTTGTCGGTGCTCCTAAAGCTACGAAGCCGTTGAAAATTATAGCGATTATAAATTCACCTATAACTATTGCGCTTATGGGATTGCCGTATTTCCTGAAAGCCACGCCGAAGAAAGTTCCCATTAAAGGCTGGAAGTTTCTGCTCATCGTGCTCATTCCTGTTAAAGCTGTCATAGTTGTGCCGTAAGAGACAGTTAAAATCGCCATAATTCCGACAAAGAAATGAAGCAAAGCGAAGCCGATTAATTTATATTTTTTAACGTCAATGCCCATATTCTTGGCCGTAAATTCGTTTGAGCCGATAGCGTTGCAGTAAGTTCCTATCCTTGTGTAATTCAAAATGAACCACATTAAAGCAAAAGCAAGAGCCGCTAAGATTATATTTCCCGGAGCGCCTGAAAAAAATCTAAGTTCGGGAGCTAAAGTCTGCTTGACTCCGCCTGCAACAAAAACCGCAATACTTTCAAAGACTAACATCAAGCCGACCGTAACAATCATTGAAGGAACGTTTAATTTATTGTATAAAAATCCGATTAAAATTCCGATTAACGTTCCGCAGCCGAGACAGCCGATTATGAAGCCGGGATAACCTAATTTTTCAGATAAAATTACTCCGACGATTGAAGAGAGAACTATATTTGCGCCGACAGCAAAGTCAAATAATCCCATGACGACAATAAAATAAAGTCCGCAGCCTCCGACAGAATAAATTATTGAAGATTGAAAATATGAAAATAAATTTGCGGGGCTTCCGAAGTTTGTCGGGGTTAAAAATTTGAAAAGTCCGTAGAAAAACAAAACCATCGCTCCCAAAATCATGAAGCCGAACAGCTTTGAATTTTTGAAATTCTGCATGAAAAATTCACGCTCCTTAAATTTATAAATAAAAAAAGTGAGGAGTATACGAGGCTTTTAATTCCTCACTCCTCACTCCTAATTCCTCATTGCTTTATTTCGCGTGGCGCGAAACAACGTCTTCAACTGAAAGTTTAGCGCAGGCAGCTGCTAAATCTTCATATGAAAGTTCTGCAAGGGCTTTGATTTCGTCAGCAGTGTAAGGAAGCTGGTCGCCGGTGAAATATTTTGCATAGTTTTCATAGTCAGCCGGTGAAGCAACATACATATACGGGAAGACCATATCTCTGAAGCCGTCAGTCTTGGTCTCGTATTTGCCTCTGATTGTGTTATAGACCATTAAGAAAGCAAAGAACGGATCAGCATAATGTCCGCCGGACTCAGCAGCCATTGCGCCGCTCTTTAATTTAGCGTCAAGGTCAGGAAGGAAGTCAGTTGAAACGACTGCGATTTTTCCGGTTAAGCCTTTAGCTTCGATAGCCGCGATTGCGCCGAGTAATGTATCACCGCCGCCGCCCGCAACGATAAGGGCATCGATGTCGGGGTTAGCGTCGATAATAGCTTCAGCTGTTGCGCGTCCTGTGTCGGTCGTTGTGCGTCCGTACTGAGGATCAAGAAGAACGACTTTATCATCGGGGTGTTCAGCGTTCCATGCTTCAACACCGGCCTTGTAGCCTTCCCAGCGTCCTAAGAAAGTAGCGTCGCCGGGTTCCCAGCCTTCGAGACCTATTTTGCGGCAGCCTTTCTGGCCTGCAAGAATGAGGACCAAAGTTTTGCCGTTATCAAATTCTGATTCGTGGACAGCACCGACATAATATTTTGAAGCACTGGCCTGTGCATATTCATCAGGGTTTGCGGCTTTGTCGATAACTCTGAAGAATTGAGCAACGTAAACTTCATTCTCGTCGCAAGTCTTAATGACTGAGCCCATTTCTGCGCTTGCACTGTTGCAGATTATAATTCCGTCGCAGCCCGCAAGAGCTAAAGTCTCTGCACTCGCTGTAACCTGCTCGGAGATATGAGCCTGGTCGACCCACTGAGTTTCAACACCGAGAGCCGCAGCTGCTGCATCAATCATTCTCTTACATTCGCTGCCGAGAGTGTCTGTTGAACTCCAGATTGAAATTCCGATTTTAATCGGTGCGGCATAAATCGCGGGAGCATAGCTGAGAATCATCGTAAGGACAAGAAGAAATGCTACAAATCTTTTCTTCATTATGGATAAACCTCCTGAAAAATATAAAAATTAAAAATTTATTGGATAGATATATTATATTACAAAATTTTCAATTTCTAATTTTTTAGAGCCGCAATTAAATTTTGTAAGATTAAAGAATTTTTATCACGGGCATAAATCATCACGGGAATTTTTGCGGACGGAACGACAGACACGACAGTAATATCAGAATGTTCAAAAATATCAAGACCCTTGCGCGGCAAAAGTCCTACAGCGTTTTGAGTTGAGATCATGCTGATTATAGTTTCGCTTCTGGACGTGAAAATTTTTGAAGGAATTAAATTATTTTCGTCAAAAAGTTTCATGCAGATTTTATAAATAGATGTGTAAGTTTTTGTGAGATACATAGGCATTGAAACAACTTGCGAGAGTTCAATAAATTTTTTTGACGCTAACGGGTGAGATTTTCTCATGACCGCGACAAGTTCATCATCAGCAATTTTTTCGGAGTAACCGCATGAAATTTCAGGAGGCAGAGTGCGGCCTATGATTAAATCAAAATTCCCGTTCTTAAAATTTTCAAGCAAAATATCTTCTTCAACGTCTTCAACTGAAATATTAAATTCAGGGTGAGCCTTGTTAAAATTCGCTAACTTAAAATTTAAGCCGTACTGACCCAAAAACGCAAGCGAGCCTATTCTAAAAATTTCGCAGTTTGTTTTGAAAGCCTGCATATGAGCAAGCATAATTTCATATTGAGATAAAATTTTTTCAGCATCGTTCAAAAAAACTTTTCCGGCCTTAGTTAAACTTGCGCTGCGTTTAGATCGGTCGATTAATTCAACGCCTAATTCTTTCTCGAGTTTGCTTAACTGCTTTGAAAGCGATGACTGAGAAATATTCATCTCGTCAGCGGCGTCAAGAAAAGTTTTATTCTCGTTCACAGCTAAAAAATATTTTAATTGATTTACGTTCAAGTTTACATGCCCCCTGACAAATTCACTTTTTGAAACAATCAAGGCGAATATTGAATTGATAATTAATGCTGGTGTGAATAAAATTTTAGCACATTGGTGAATATTGAGTGAATATTTATTTTTGGGAAGCGGGCCTGTTGCAGGGGGCTCTACGGCCTGAGCGCAGGTCTGCTATAATCTCTAACATTATGATTAATACTTCAGGAATAATTATCGGTGCAGCAAGTTTTTTAATAATAGGAATTTTTCACCCGATCGTCATCAAGTGCGAATATTATTTCACGTCAAAAATTTGGCCGCTGTTTTTAATCTCGGGACTTGCGTGCTGTGCCGCTTCAGTTTTTATTGAAAACGATATTTTTTCCGGGATTATCGGAGTTTTAGGTTTCTGCTTAATTTGGAGCGTTCACGAACTTAAAAAACAGGAAGAGCGCGTCAAAAAAGGCTGGTTCCCTGGAAATCCGAAACGAAAAACACGTGATATAATTTCGTGAAATTAAAATTGAAAGGTAGATTTTTATAATGTCTGAAAAAATGATTTGCCCTGTATGCAACAAAGAATTAAAACTCAGAGAAGAAGGTTATCCTATGGGCAGTGCCTTTCTCAAGGCTGACAGAGTTCACGTAAATATTTACGAGTGCCCGGAATGTCATGAAGTTCATCTTTATGCCTGCGACGGAGGTCAGGTAACCTGCCCGAAGTGCGGAACTTTACATAACGCAAAAGAAGCCTGCCCGGTCTGCGCTTTGAACGCTGCTCTTGACGAGGCAAGTAAATAACTAAAAAAATTAATCCCCCGATTATGTTCGAGGGATTTTTTATTATTATCTTAATTTAACTTTTCTGCTTCAGCTTCTGGCTCGTGTTTCAAAATCCATGTTCCCCAGTCAAAACGGATTAAGCCGCTAACGATATAAAGAGCAAATAAAAATAACGGCGCGGAACTTTTCAAAAATATAAACGACAACGCGAACATTGCGAATAATAAACTGCATTTCAACGGATCAGCAGTCTTTTTCGTCAATTTTTTCATGTTAGCGTAGGGAATACTCGAAATCATCAAGCCGCCTACAGCTAATAAAATCAAAGCCATTACGGGCGCCGGAATTTTTGAATCTAATTTTGCAATCACGAACGACGCAACAAATAATCCTCCCGCAGGACAAGGCAAGCCCTGAAAAGGTCCGGGAATGTGAACTATATTAAATCTTGCAAGACGCAAAGCTACGCAAAGAGCAAAGAAACTCGCCGCTGCAATTCCAAGTAAATTAATATTTTTCACAGAAACTTCATAAAGCAAAATCGCCGGAGCTACTCCAAAACTTACAAGGTCTGCAAGACTGTCAAATTCAAGTCCGAACTGCGAGCCGCCTCCTAACATTCTTGCGACTTTACCGTCAAGACCGTCGAATAAAACTGCAAAAAATATCAGCCACGCTGCAACTGTATATTTTCCGTTAAGAGTCATCATCAGCGAAAAAATTCCGCAAAGCAAATTCCCGCTCGTTACCATGTTAGGGGCAATGTGTCTAAACTGCAAAGGCTCTTTCCTCCCAACCTTACCTAATTTTCTGCGAAGTTTCAAAAAATTTTTCAATCCTCAATCACTCCTATACAAGTTAAACCGGCCTTAACTTTATCGCCGAGTTTAATCTTTAATACTGTATCATCAGGCATATATAAATCAACCCTTGAGCCTAATTTTATCATTCCGCACCGCTGTCCGGCTTCAAGAACATCGCCGCGTCTGAGCCTGCAGACTATACGCCTCGCTACAAGCCCCGCTATTTGAGTAATCATTACTGCGCCCCACTGAGTAGAAAATCCTATGAAATTTCTTTCGTTAATTTCCGAAGCCTTAGGAGCAAAAGCCGCTAATTTTTTTCCCGGAATATACTCAAGAAAATCAACACGGCCTGTGCACGGAGCGCGGTTTACATGAACGCTGAAAATATTCATAAAAATCCCGACTTTTACAGCGTTTCCCGTGAAAGGGTGCGAAGCCGTAGAAATTTCTACGATTTTCCCGTCAGCCGGTGAATAAAAACATCCGTCCTGATATTCTGTTTTTCTTTCAGGATCTCTGAAAAACCACACTACTAAAAGAGTTAAAGCAAGCATTACTGCCGCCGGTATCCATGAGATAAAAGCAAAAGCTCCCGTTACGAGAGCCAAATAAATTACGTTTGAAATTCCGTCTTTAGCTATTTTCATTTTCAAATTCGTTATTATTTTCTTCGTCTTCAAAAAGATTCCCGGTTTCCTGACTGCCGTTTTCGTCAGAAGCGCGGACAACACTGCAGTCTGCTACGGTGTCGCCCTCATCGAGGCTTATAACTTTGCTTCCCTGAGCGGTGCGTCTTAAAGTTCTGATTTCTGAAGCAGGGACTCTGATTGAACGGCCTTTTGAAGTTATTACGATAATGTCATCATTTTCCTGAAGAGCAATGCTTGCTGATAAACTTCCGGTCTTGTCGCTCAAGTCCATGATTAAAACTCCGCCGGTTGCCCTGTGATGAGCCGAGAAAGAAGCAAATTCCGTGCGTTTTCCGATGCCTTTTTCACTAAGGACGAAAATTTTTCTGCTGTCGTCGACAACATCACAGCTTAAAACTTTGTCGCCGTCCTTTAATTTCATGGCTTTAACACCGCGCGCACTGCGTCCCATAGCCCTGAATTCTTCTTCGGAAACACGCAGAGCCTGAGCTTCTTTCGAGATTAATAATAAATCGCTCGTGCCTGTCGTTAAACATACACGCGCAATTTCGTCGCCTTCGTCAAGGTTCATAATTTTTCGCGGCCTGTTTGAAGATTGCAATTCTTCCAAGTCTACACGTTTAGCAATTCCGAGACGTGTAATAAAGAAAGCAAATTTCCAGCTTCCTGCGTCTTCTCCGGCAATGTTCACGATTTTTTCATTTTCAAGAAGCGGCAAAACTTTTGAAACTAATTTACCCTTGCCGGATTTAGTTTCAGTAATTTCGTAGCCTTTAACGCTCATCATGCGGCCAAGATTAGTGAAGAAAAATATCTGTCTGTGAGTATGAGTAACGCAAAGCAGTTCTATGCTGTCATCTTCTCTGACGCCTGAACCTTTACGGCCCTTGCCGCCGCGTCCCTGAGTTTTATAAAATTCGAGAGGAAGACGTTTAATAAATCCGTCTTTTGAAATCGTTATAACTATATCTTCTTCCTGAATAAAAGCCTCGTCCGGAATATCATCAAGCTCATTGCCTAAATTCGTCCGTCTTTCGTCGCCGAAACGGTCAGCTAATTCTTTGAGTTCGTCTTTAATAACTCCGTCAAGAACTTTTTTATCGGCCAAAATATTTTGATAGCTTGAAATATCGGCTAATAATTTTTTCTGTTCTTCGTCAAGTCTGCTTCTTTCAAGACCTGTTAATCTTTGAAGTCTCATATCTAATATAGCCTGAGCCTGACCGTCTGAAAATCCTAAGTCAAGCTGTAAAGCTGCCTTAGCTTCGGGAGCGGAATTATTTGAGCGGATTATTTTTATAACGGCCTCGATATTTTCGAGAGCTTTTTTAAGACCTTCAATAATATGTTCACGTGCCTGAGCCTGCTTTAATCTGTATTCAGTTCTGCGCTTTACGACATCACGACGGTAATTCAAATATAAACCTAACATTTGATTAATATTTAAGATCACCGGGTGTTTGTCAACGAGAGCAAGATTAATAACTCCGAATGTAGTTTGAAGCTGAGTGCGTTTATAAAGCTGACGAGTAATAAAATCCGAGTCTGCATCGCGCTGAAGTTCGATAACAATTCTTAAACCGTCGCGGTCGGACTCGTCGCGGATTTCAGAAACTCCCTCGATTTCTTTATTTTGAACGGCCTGCACCATAGCTTCAAGCAGCATAGTTTTATTAACGGCGTAAGGAATTTCAGTTATGATTATGCTTTCACGGCCTCGTTTATTTTCTTCAACGTGAGTTTTTCCGCGAACTATAATTTTTCCGCGCCCTGTTGAATATGCTTCGATTATTCCTGATTTTCCGGCAATTTCGCCGCCTGTCGGGAAGTCCGGGCCAGGTAAATATTTCATTATGTCTTTCAGTTCGGCCTGTTCGGGTTCGATTTCGTTTTCAATGCACCAGCAGAGAACATTAACGACCTCGCGTAAATTATGAGGCGGAATATTCGTAGCCATACCGACAGCAATTCCCGTTGAGCCGTTTACGAGCAAATTCGGCATGATACACGGGAGTGTCATCGGTTCTTTCAAAGACTCATCGAAATTTTTTCCCCAGTCTATAGTATCTTCGTCAATATTCGAGAGCATTAACTCGCCGAGCCAGCTTAAACGCGCTTCAGTGTAACGCATAGCCGCCGCGCTGTCTCCGTCAACTGATCCGAAATTTCCCTGACCGTCAACGAGGGGATAACGCAAATTCCAATTTTGAGCGAGCCTGACCATAGTGTCATAAATCGCGCTGTCGCCGTGAGGGTGATATTTACCCATAGTTTCGCCGACTATACGGGCTGATTTTTTATAAGCTGTGTTATGTTTCAGGCCAAGCTCCGACATAGCGAAAAGAACGCGCCTTTGAACGGGTTTTAATCCGTCTCTTGCATCAGGCAGAGCGCGCCCGACGATAACACTCATGGCGTAGTTAAGGTAGCTTGTTTTTATTTCACCTACGAGCGGAAGTCTTAAAATACGGCCTTCCTCGTTTTCTTCGAGATTTTCGATTTTATTTTCTTCTGGCATAAAAAAATTTTAGTCTCCTCTCTTTTTTCTGCGTAGATTTTATCATTTTTTGAAGTACTTTCTTATTTAAGAGGTGAGTCTTGTTATAATTTACAAAAATTTAACAGGAGATTAAATAATTTCATGCCCGAAGATTTAGAATTAGACGAAATAACAGCCCGGCTCGTTTCGGAATTGGCTGCGAGCATTACTCCGGTATTGACGCAAAAATTAAATTTAGCCGTTCGCGAGGCTTTACCCGAAAAACTTTCTGATGATTTTAGAGACGCTGTCGACCGCACTAACATGATCTCGAAAGATCTGCAGAATCAAATCGAAAAATCTTTGCGTTCAAACATGGAAGACAACCGAGCCGCAAGAACCATGATTATGCAGTCCATGCGGAACGTTTTTGACGAAATCACGGCTTTAAGAAAAAATCTTGACAGAGTTCCTGAAGCTGTCGACTCCGCCATAAAAAATTTTAAGCCCGAAGAAAATAAAAATCCCGAAGTTTTAGCTGAACTCGATAAAATTTCAAATTTAGTTAAAGAATTAATTGACGGTCTTAGAAATTTCAGCGAAGTTTATGCACGCGATAAAGAAGAAAGAAATCCCGAAAATCTTCAAGCCGATACCAACGAAGCTAACTCGGCTTTATTAGAAAAATTATTGAATACTTCTCTGCCCGGCATTGAGGGACTTGTTAAAGCTCACGAAAAATCACAAAGTCATGAACTCGAAGAATTTTCAAAAGAAATTTCAGCAATCCGCAAAGAAAATGACAAGACCGTGATTTTCAAATTGAAAGAGACCTTTGAAAGCGAATTAGACGAAAAATCCAAAGAAATTATCTCGCAGTTTGAAAACGAATTAGAAGAGCGCGATAAAAAATTTTCGTTATTATTAAAAATTACTGCAGGACTTTCAGGAGTTTGCGTAATTTTATCGTTAATAAAACTTTTTATATAATAATAAAAAATTAAGCAGTCAGGAGGGGAAAATAATAATGAGCGCAATAGAGACGGAATACGTTTCACAAAAAATTTTTGATCTTCAGCTTGATAATCTCAAAAACCGCTCTGACCTCGAACGTGAGCGTGTCGATGACAGACTTGAAAAAAATCAGGCCATTGCCGACAAAAATATGGCTGAAGTTAAAGCAATGTTCGCTGAAATCCGCGCTGAAATAAACGAAGTTCGCGGCGATGTAAAAGAACTCCGCAGTGAAGTTAGAGGTCTCGAAAAACGTTTTGACGATATGAAAGAATATCAGAATAAATGGTTCACAGTTTTCGGGATTTTATTCGCTGTTGCTGCTATCGTTGCGCCTGTCGCTACAGCTGTCGTTCAGCATTTTATGACAAGATGAAAAGGAGGGGAAAATAATAATGAACGCGATAGAAACAGAATATGTTTCTCAAAAAATTTTTGATCTTCAGCTTGATAATCTCAAATTTCAAACTAACTCCGAACGTGAGCGTGTCGATAATAAACTTGAAAAAAATCAGGCCATTGCCGACAAAAATATGGCTGAAGTTAAAGCAATGTTCGCTGAAATCCGCGCTGAAATTAAATCGGTTGACAAAAAAGTTGACTATATTGACGGAAAATTGACTGTACTTATAAACTCCACTAATGATCGTATAACAGGTCTCGAAAAACGTTTTGACGATATGAAAGAATATCAGAATAAATGGTTCACAGTTTTCGGGATTTTATTCGCTGTTGCTGCTATCGTTGCGCCTGTTGCTACGGCTGTCGTTCAGTATTTCATGACAAGATAAAAGACAAAAAAGAAAAAATTTCTTATATAATTGCTTAAATTTTTATTTTTAATTTATAGGAGGTGTCTGAAATTAGGAATTAGGATTTGACGGTGGGCGGTGAAAAAACAAAATCACTCCTCATTCCTCATTCCTCACTCCTAATTGATAAAAAATGGCAATAATTCAAATTGTTCAATGGGACGACGGTTTGAACTCTAATGATGTTTTAGCGTGGCGTTACGTTGACCGCAAAAATCCTTCAAAGAGCGATGAATTAGGCAACTGGACTCAATTAATTGTCCGCGAAAATCAGGAAGCAATTTTGTTCCGCGACGGGCAGGCTTTAGATTTATTCAGAGCAGGCCGTCATTCTCTTTCAACGGATAATATTCCGTTACTGCGAAGAATTATGAATTTGCCTACGGGCGGCGAAAGTGCTTTCAAAGCAGGCGTGTGGTTTGTCAACAAAGTAAATTTGCTCGACATTAAATGGGGAACTCCGACACCGATTTTATTAAGAGACCCGGAGTATCAAATTCCCGTTTACGTCCGGGCTTTCGGCCAATTCGGCTTAAGAGTCAGCGAGAGCCGCCAGTTTGTTTTGAAACTTGCCGGAAACAAAACCGAACTCACCCGCACTGACATTGAAAATTATTTCAAAGGTTTAATTCTTGCTAAAATGGGCGATTTAATTTCGACTTACATAGCTCAAAAGAAAGTAAATATTTTCGAGATTAATTCTTATCTTGAAGATATGTCGAACGAAGCCGTTGAAAAAATCCGCAACGAGTTCTCAAATTTCGGAATTGAACCGCTTAATTTTTATTTCGGCTCCGTTAATGTTCTTGACGATGACGAGGGCATAAAAAAATTAAAATCCGCTATGAGCGAGCGCGCAAGCATGAACGTAATCGGCTATAACTATCAGCAGCAGCGTTCATTTGACGTTCTCGAAAAAGCAGCTAAAAACGAGGGCGGATCTTCATTATTAGGTGCAGGCGTAGGGCTCGGCGCAGGCATGGGAATGGGCGGAGCAATAGGTCAAATGGCCGCGCAGATGGGTCAGTATATTAATCCGCAAAGCCAAACTCAAGCCCCAATGCAGCCTCAAGCACCGATTCAAAATCCTGTTCAACAAAATCCGGGCGGCTCTGTGTGTCCTTCATGCGGTCAGCCTGTAATTTCGGGAGCAAAATTCTGTTCTAACTGCGGAGCTAAATTAGTCTGCCCGAACTGCGGCCAAGCTATAACTCCCGGCGCAAAATTCTGCTCGAATTGCGGAAATAAATTTTAGAAAAGCAAGCAGGAAGTAGGAACTAAAAAATTTTTCCGTTCCTAATTAAATCATTTAAGACAAAGAAAGGTGGAATTTTTCAATGTGGAAATTTTTTAATAAACTCCGTCAGGTTTTCAATTTATTTTTAATTATGCTTTTAATCGTTGCTGTTGCGGCTCTGTTTATTTATTTCTTGACAACTCCTGCACAGCGCGGAACAACATTTTGGATGTCAATGGGCTTTTTAGTTTTTGCTCTCGTTCTTGAAACTTTAATGGCTTCGGGAATTGCTATGCGTTCAAACGGCGGTAAAGAAGTTCCGGCAGGTTTCGTGAAAGTAATTTTAGGCGGCCTTTATTTTATTTTTGTAATCGCAATGTCAATTTGGAACGTCTTTGCGAATTTTACTGTAACAAAATATTTTTTAATTCATATCGGCGGCCTTGCTGTGTTTTTAATTCCGATGGTATTAATAAACATGGCGACTTTAAGAATGTCCGGTGCGGATAGAAAAGAACGTGAAGAAGGAAGATTAAATCTCTCATCGCTTTCTAATAAAGTCGGCTACGTCATCGAAGACATGAAAACGGCAGGACTTGAAATTCCGGGACTTTCAAACTTGGCCGAAAAATTAAGATATTCAGACCCTGCTCCTGCGTCAAAAAGTCTTGAACGGGAACTTGAAGACGCTATTAAAAATTTAGTTTCGGCAGCTGAGGGCAAAAATCCTGAAGAAATTTCACGCGCCTGCGTCTTAGCTGACAGAGCTTTGAAAGAACGCAACGAATACGTAATTAATAATAAATAACTTAAAAAATTTATGAATGAGGAAATGAGGAATTAAAATTTTTTCCTCGTTTCCTTACTTTTTATTTTCTAATTTGCAAATAAGCTGAGTCATCGTTCCCATAGGGCAGAAACTGCACCACGTTCGAGGCCGGTATAAAAACATAACGATCAAACCTATTAAAGCTGACGTAAGCATTAAACTGTAAAGCCCAAAGCTGAACTGAGCGGCCCAAGCCGGAACACTCCCGGCCGTGTAAGTCCATGAAAAAGGAATTTTGAAAGCCCAGAATAAAGTTATCGCTTCACTGACTGAATTAACTCCGCTGTAGACGAGCCAAGTTTGATAAAGGACGTTGCCGAACATAGTCATAAAGAAAATTAAAAATCCGTAACGAAAATACGGCGAAGAAAGCCATCGCGGCGCAAGAACTCCGCGCGAAAATTTTTTGATTTTTTTAGGCAGTACCGCGAATAATTGTCCGCGTCCGCAGAGTTTGTTGCAAAAAAATTTATTGCCGCCGAATACCGCGAATAACAACGGCAAAATAAAATCAATCATTCCGAGCCACGCGAATAAAATATTAAAAAATCCCAGAGCAAAATAAATTATTGTCCAGATCCATAAATAATTGTAGAAATGCTTTTTCTTTTTCATTTTTAATTCTCCGTTTTAATTTCGATACAGCCCGCCGGACATGTTCGTGAACAGATACCGCAGCCGACACATAAATCTTTATTGACGGCAGCATAACAGCCGCGAAAAATATTAATGGCTTCTCTCGGACACTCTTGGGCGCATGCACCGCAAGAGACGCAGAAATTTTTATTAACTTCAGCAAATTTTTTTAACATAAAAATTTTTTTACCCTCCTGTAAAATATTAAAAAATTAAATTAAATTTATTATATTCTTTTATTCTAATTTTTTATAATGACACATTATAGATAGGAATGAAAAGACTAAAAAATCTCTTGCCTTTAACCTCAAAAACTGCTTTAATTTCAAGAAATTTTAATAATTAATCTTAAGGGAGAGGAAAATTTTTTGCTTCAGGTTGTAAATCCGTTTTTAGTTGCGGGATTTTTATTTTTTATGAGTCTTGTTGCCGGTACGCTGTCGGAAAAATTCAAAGTCCCGGCTCTGATTTTGTTTTTAGCTATCGGAATGTTAGCAGGCGTTGACGGTCCGGGCGGCCTTGCTTTTAGCGATGCTGATGCTGCTAACCAAGTCGGAACTTTTGCGCTCGCTTTTATATTATTTTCCGGCGGCTTTCAAACACGCTGGGAAGATATTAAGCCTATAGTAACTCAAGGCGTAGTTTTATCGACAGCCGGAGTTTTATTAACGTCAATTTTTGCGGCGATACCGATAGCTTTTCTTCCGCAGTTTAATTATAAAGACGCGTTCCTTCTCGGCTCGATAATTTCTTCTACGGACGCAGCGGCGGTGTTTTCGATTTTGAGAACTCAAAAAGTCGGGCTTCAGGGAAATTTGAAACCTCTGCTTGAATTTGAGTCCGGAAGCAACGACCCTATGGCAGTTTTCTTGACTTTAACGGCTTTAACATGGCTTCAAACTCCTGACGTTCCTTTAACTGAGCTTGCAATAAAATTTGTCGTTCAAATGATAGCGGGCGGTGCTATGGGATTTTTAATGGGACGTTTTGCCTGCTACATGATCCAAAGATTAGAAGTCTCAAACGAGGCTTTATATCCCGTCTGGGGTATCTGCATAGTTTTGACAACTTTCGGCCTCACTGAAACTGTTTACGGCAACGGTTATTTAGCTGTCTATATCTGCGGCGTAGTTATGGGCGGCGGAAATTTTCTTTATAAATACAGTCTTCAAAGATTTCACGAGGGCTTTGCTTGGCTCATGCAGATAATAATGTTCTTAGTGTTAGGACTTTTAGTAAATCCTAAAGAACTTATAAATTTTTCAGTTATAAGCGTAGGTCTTTTAATTTCGTTTGCTTTAATATTTTTTGCACGGCCTCTTGCGGTTTTCATTGGGACAATTTTCAGCCGCTTTAATGTCCGCGATAAATTATTTATTTCATGGACGGGCTTGCGCGGAGCAGTGCCGATTATCTTAGCGACTTATCCATTAACGCAGGGACACCCGCAGGCGAAATTCATGTTTAATTTAATATTTTTCGTTGTATTAACGTCCGTAATGATTCAGGGAAAAACTCTCGCCGGTGTTGCTAAATTATTGAAACTTGACGCTGTTGTCCGTGAGGCAAAAACTTATCCTTTAGCTTTTGATATAACGCCCGGCAGCGGAACTGACGAGACCCGCGAAATTGATATAGATTCAGATTTTGCTGTAGTCGGCCATACCGTCAGCGAGTTAAAATTTCCTGAAGGAGTTGCGATTTTATTAATTAATCGAGGCTCGAAATTTTTAATTCCTAAGGGCGGAACTGTTCTGAAGGCTGACGACACTTTATTATTATTCGGCGACATTAACAAACTCAATGAAGTTGAAGAAAATTTAACGCGCAAAAGGAGCAAAGAATAATGACCGAACGTGAAAAAATGATTATGGGCGAATTATATAACCCTGCTGACGATGAACTTGTAAAATTGCGTCAAAAAGCTCACAGACTTTGCACGCAGTTTAATCAGACTTTTGAGACTGACGAGGCAACACGCTGTGCAATTCTTAGAGATTTGCTCGGAGAAAATTTTGACGAAGACGAACATTATTTTCAAGGGCCGATTTATTTTGACTACGGCGTAAATATTTCAATCGGAAAAAATTTTTACGCTAATTTCAACACAACTATTCTTGATATTTGCCCAGTTAAAATCGGCGACAACGTCATGTTAGGGACGGGAGTATCTTTATTAACACCTATTCACCCTCTCAAATTCAAAGAACGAAATCCGCAAAAAAATAAAGACGGAGAATTATTCACTCTTGAATACGGAAAACCTATCGTTATTGAAGATAACTGCTGGATCGCTTCAAATGTCAGCATTTTAGGCGGAGTAACAATCGGAGCGGGAAGTGTAATCGGCGCGGGCAGCGTTGTAACAAAAAATATCCCGGCTAATTCTTTCGCTGCGGGAAATCCCTGCAGAGTTATAAAAGAAATTAAAAATTAAAATATTATTAAAAAAAATTAATTCGTAAGTTTTGATGACGAGAAAAAATTTTTAAGATTTTTGTTGTGGCAAATGTTGTGGCAAAAAAATCCCTCACGCTTTCTTAAACGTAAGGGATTTAATTTTTCGTTTGGATTATATCATCAAATGCTTTATTTTTTCTTGCCGATTAAAATTACTTTGTTCCAGCCGTAATAAGGTGTCGAAACTATAACTCCTTCGGGAATGTCGGGCTGATCTTTGAAATTTTCGTAGCCCGTGAAAACTTGAAACCAAAAAACAACGTCAACACGTCCGGATTTCAAAGCTATAGCTCTTGCGCCCGTCTCAACGTTTACTAAATTAATGTTCATTTTAAGGCGTTTGCCTATTTCTGAAAGTATAGCGGTATTAAAGCCCGCAGGCCGTCCTGCAGCGTCAACATAATCAAGCGGGGGCATGTCGCCGGTTATAGCGATGTTGATAGTTTCAGCACCTTCAAATTTTGCGAACTCTACAGCGTCAGGATTTTGAGCTTTCGGGCCTGAAATAAAATCTCTTGCTAATAATCCTATTTTGCCTTCAGCTTCCATTTCTTCAATAACTTTGTTGAATTTGTCGCGGAGTTCTTTTTTCTCTTCAAGAAAACCTAAGGCCAGCGCAACAGGATTTCTCCCTAAAAAGAAAGCCCGGATATTATAATCGGGATTAGTGCGCAGGAAATATTCTCCGACAAAATCCGGCGTTGTGAAAGAATCAATTTCGCCGTTATTCAAAGCAAGCTGCATTAAAGTTACCGAGTCATAGGCTTTCACCGGAGTGTCATCAAAAACAAAATCTTTAGCAACAATTCCGGCTATTATCGCTTCTTGAAAATTATCAACAACGTTAGAAGACTTTCTAAACGTTCCGACCTTTTCAGCGTAAGCTCCGGCTGTGAACGCAAGAATTAAAACGAGAGTAAAACAAAAAATTTTTTTCATAATAAAAACCTTCTTAATTTATTTGCCGATTAACATTACTTTGTTCCAGCCGTAATAAGGCGTTGAAATTACGACCCCCTCAGGAATGTCGGGCTGGTCTTTGAAATCTTCGTAGCTCGTGAAAAGCTGAAACCAAAAAACTGCATCGGCTCGTCCCGATTGCAACGCTATGGCTCTTGCAGTTGTCTCAACGTTCACTAAATTAATATTAATTTTAAGGCGGCGGCCTATCTCTGCAATTACCGCTGTGTTAAAGCCCGCAGGCTGTCCGGCAGCGTCAACGTAATCAATAGGCGGCATGTCGCCGGTTACAGCGATGTTGATAGTTTCAGCACCCTCAAATTTTGCGAACTCGACTGCGTCAGGATTTTGAGCTTTCGGACCGGTAATAAAATCTCTTGCTAATATTCCGTTAGTTCCGTCATCGCCCATTGCCCAAAGAACTTTATTAAATCTATCGCGGAGTTCTTTTTTTTCTTCAAGAAAACCGAATGCAAGTGCAACAGGATTTTTCAAAACTAAAAAGCCCCGTAATTTATATTCAGGATTAGAGCGGAGAATATATTCGCCGACAGCTTCAGGAGCCGTGAAAGTATCAATCTCGCCTTTATTGAGAGCAAGCTGCATTAACGTCAAAGAGTCATAAAATTTTATTGCTTCGTCATCATAATTAAAATCTTTGTCAAGAACTGAAGCTAATAACAAACTTTTATAACCCTCAATGTAGAGAATGTCGTACATTTCAATTTTATCGGGATCGTTAGAGTGAGATTTACTCAAAGTTCCGATAACATCTGCGCAAGCTCCTGCCGCGAATATCATTACAAGAAGCAGAGAGCAGCAAAAAATTTTTTTCATAATTAAACCTCCTGATAAAAAAATTCCCTCACGATTTTAACACGCAAGGGAATTAATTTTATTGCTTGAAATTACTTAAATTTTAAGCTGCTTCGATTTTTGAAACGTCATAACCTGCTTCATCGATTGCAGATTTAAGAATTTCGTCCGTAACATCTTTTGAAAGAGTTACAAGCGCGCTGTTTTTCTCAAGGCTGACTTCTGCTTTCGTTACACCGTCAAGATTTTCTAGAGCTTCTGTAACGTGTTTGACGCAATTTTGACAGCCCATGCCTTCGACATGAATTAATTTTTTCATGATTTTTTAAGCCTTTTTAGTTTCAGGAATATATACCTTAACAAGATAGATAAGGCAGAATAAAACCGCAAAGCCGATTCCAATTCCGTAGCTGATATTTCTCGGGATTGTTCTATAAACTTCAGCAATTTGCAATCCTGTAAGGGACATAATTCCTCTGACGACTGCAGGGTAGCACTCGTTAGCAATGCAGAAATATGTAATGCTGACCGCGCTCATGAACGTTGCAGGAATTGCCGCGATAAAGCCTGAAAACGCGCTGACGTTTCTGCAAAGATAAACAGCACCGGCCCATAAAGCTATCATAGCAAGTGTCTGGTTAGACCATGAGAAATATCTCCAAACGATAGAGTAATCTTCAAGTGAAATGAAGTATCCGGCTGCCAATAACGGGAATGCAAGAATAAGACGCGGTGCAAAACCTTTCTGATCAATCTTGAACCAGTCCGCGATTGTAAGTCTTGCGCTTCTGAAAGCTGTATCGCCTGAAGTTATCGGGCACGCTACAACGCCTAAAATTGCAAGAATACTTCCGATAGGCCCAAGAAGTCCGATTGAAATTTCATAGACTGAGTTCGGGTTGCCGCCCTTAATCTGAGCAAGAGCCTCTGTCGTGAATTTCGTTAAGTCTCCGCCGATGCCTGTGTTATAGAAAGCTATACCGGCTGAAGCCCAAATTAAAGCGATAATTCCCTCAGCTACCATTGCTCCGTAGAAAACGAAACGTCCCTGACGTTCTGAAGTCAAGCAGCGTGCCATTAACGGCGACTGTGTAGCGTGGAAACCTGAAATAGCTCCGCAGGCAACTGTTATAAACATTAAAGGCCAAATAGGCTGGTTAGCCGCATCGGGGTGCATGTTATAAAGACCTTCCCAAAGTTCAATCATGGGTTTTGCTCCGGCGACACCCTGAGTAAATTGAATGTGATTGTAAACTGTCATTCCGCCGATTCCGAGAGCCATAAAAATTAAGCAGAGGCCGAATAACGGATAAATTTTTCCGATAACTTTATCAATCGGAAGAAGAGTGGCAAGGAAATAATAAACAAGAATTACAATCGTGAGAATTTTTGTCCAGTCTGCAACACCGTAGCCCCAAAGTTCTTTAGCAACTGCAGCACCGCCGGATACTGCGCCCGTTCCCTGAACGAATAATCTCGCTAATAATCCTGCAGGTCCTACCATGAAGACAACGCCGACCATTACGAGCAAAACGACCGAGAATAATCTCATAACCTGAAGCATGAAACCGCCGAGATATTTTCCCGTGATTTCTGAGACGCTTGCTCCGTCATTTCTGATTGAGAGCATACCTACAAGATAATCATGAACAGCTCCGGCTAAAATCGTTCCGAAAACTATCCATAAATAAACCTGAGGCCCCCAAATTGCTCCGGATAAAGCTCCGAATATAGGCCCGAGTCCCGCAATGTTAAGAAGCTGAATTAAAAATGCTCTGCCCGGAGTGATAGGAACGTAGTCAACTCCGTCAGGGTGTGAAACGCAAGGCGTAGGGTTATCAGTCGGGGCAAAAATCTTATCAACGATTGCTCCGTAAATACAGTAGCCGAGAATTAAAATTACAAGGCCGCCTAAAAACGAATACATAAAAATTCCCCTCTCTAAAAATTTTTTGTTACAAGATAAGTTGCTCTGATAAAATTTTAGTCGTTTAATAATTTTATTCAAGAGGGGATATTAAAAAATAAAATTAAATTTACTTAAACGCGCTTTTGCCTTGAGCGTAAATTTCTCTTAATTTCGGCTTCTCGATTTTTCCTGTAGGATTTCTCGGAACGTCAGCAAAAATTATTTTCTTCGGACGTTTATAACGAGGCAGTGAAAGACAAAATCTGTCAATTTCTTCGGTTGTACATTCCATGCCTTTTTTAACTTGAATAATCGCCGCAGGAATTTCTCCGAGCCTGTCATCAGGAAGTCCGATAACTGCAACATCATGAATTTTCGGGTGTCCGGCCAAGAAGTTTTCAATTTGAACGGGATAAATATTTTCGCCGCCCATGATAACAACGTCTTTTTTGCGGTCAACGAGATAGACAAAACCGTCCTCGTCCTGCATCGCCATATCGCCAGTAAAAAGCCAGCCGTGTTTAATAGTCTCTTCCGTTGCTTCAGGATTTTTATAGTAACAAAGCATAACGCCCGGACCTTTTACGCATAATTCGCCGGTCTCGCCCTGCTTGATTTCTTCGCCTTTATCGTCAACAATTTTTAATTTCCAGCCGTAACCAGGAATGCCGATCGCGCCGACTTTGTGAATATTTTTCACGCCTAAATGAACACAGCCCGGCCCTGTTGATTCTGAAAGTCCGTAATTCGTATCGTATTGATGAGTCGGGAAATAATCGAGCCAATGTTTAATTAATGCCGGAGGAACAGGCTGCGCTCCAATGTGCATTAAACGCCACTGCGATAAATGACGGCCTTCGAGTTTTAAGTCGCCTCTGTCGAGAGCCGCTAAAATATCCTGGCACCACGGAACTAAAAGCCAAACTATTGTGCAGTGTTCCCAAGATACTACGTCTAAAATTGCTTTCGGTGAAGTTCCTTTTAATATAACTGCGCGGCTTCCCGTGAATAAAGAGCCGAACCAGTGCATTTTTGCGCCCGTGTGATAGAGCGGCGGAATACATAAAAAAACATCATCGTGAGTTGTTCCGTGATGGATAGCTTCCATTTTCGCCGACTGCAATAAAGCCGTATGATTATGCAAAATTGCTTTCGGAAAGCCTGTTGTGCCGGACGAAAAATAAATCGCTGCTTCGTCAATGTCTTCAATTAAAATTTTCGGAGCTATTGAAGAACAGTTATTCACAGCCTCGTTATAACTTTCAGCAAAAGTCGGGCAGTTAGTTCCGACGAAAAATAATAAACATTTGTCGCCGAGTGCGAGTACTGTATTTTCTACTCTTCCGGTAAATTCAGGACCGAAAAATAAAACATCTACGTCAGCAAGATTAACGCAGTATTCAATTTCTTCGGAAGAATAACGGAAATTTAACGGCACTGCTATTGCTCCGGTCTTCAAAATCCCGAAATAAATCGGCAGCCATTCGAGGCAGTTCATTAATAAAATTGCGACTTTCTGGCCTGGTTTTATGCCCCTCGCTAAAAGCATATTAGCGACACGGTTGGCTTTTTCGTCAAAAACTCCCCAAGTAATTTCACGGCGGTAAGGTTTTGAAGATGTAGGCTGAATTAAATCGTATTCTTTCCAAGTTACCCGCAAAGGCTCTTGAACTTCCGGATTAATTTCGACGAGCGCGACTTCATCTCCGTAGAGTTTGGCATTGCGCTCAAGTAAATCTGTAATAGGCATTAATTAAATTCCTTTCTATATATAAAAAGCAATGGCGAAAATACTCTAAAAAATTCGGAATGTCAAGAAAATTTTATTTCTTATTTTATGCTTAGATATGAAGAGATAAGAGGGCGGTAATTTGTGAACTTGCGTAAAAAATCACGGATTAAAACATAATAGCGTGCGTTACGGTTGAGTTTTAATTTATAAGCTGTACGGCTTGCAAATCTGTAAAAAGGATTCAAATCTACGAGACATTCTGTTGTTTTATAAAATTTTTCGTTACGTTCTAGACAGTGTCGTCATAATATATTAAGCCACATGAACATCGCGCCTATCTGCA
>CAMVMK010000025.1 GCA_947168585.1 uncultured Fretibacterium sp. | reverse complement strand
TGAAGCGCATGAGCCAATATTTACGGCCTGACGGGTCAACTCGAAGATAAAGCCCCTTACTGTCGTTCAATAAATATTTCTTGTCTTTAGGCTTGGAATTTTTAATTTGAGCCTCGTTTAACATAGTGATAATCCCCCTTTACGTGTTAGAGTATGGAAAGAAAAAGAGCATTGAGTTTTTCCATACTTTGTTCCATACTTAAGGGAAAATGTTATGGGTGAAAAGTGAGATAAAATCTGATGAATACAACAAATGGTGGGCGATAGAAGAATCGAACTTCTGACCTCTTCCGTGTCAAGGAAGCGTTCTACCTCTGAACTAACCGCCCATCTTTTTAGGACGGCGATAATTTTATCAGGATTTTTCTTAAAGTCAAATTTTTTATATTTTGCATAAAATAAAAATGTCGGAAATCTTAAAAACATTTGAAAATCGAGAAACTAAGAGGCATGCGCGGCAACTACTCCTGACGTTCTATCGTGAATATTTGCCGCATGAATAAATACTGAAAGGAGATTTCCTATCGTGTCGTGTAAGCATCTATGAGATAACTTTGATATTTTCGTTTTTAAGAGTGTGGCTCATTATTTAATTTTTTTTCTTGCCTCGAACATTGAAATTTTATGAAGTTCAGCTAATTTTTTTAAGTCTTCGTATTCAGGAATTTCGCGGAGAGTTGAGCCGTTTAATTCTGTGATCTTAAAATGAATTTTTCCGAGCGGCGTTTCACGTTCTTCAATATGCCATTTTAAGCGGAGTCTGTCAAAATCTGAAAATCTCACGCCCTGCGACGTTGTATTCTGCAAAATTATTTCTGAAAGTTTCATAACGTCTTCAGGTCTTGAAAGACAGCAAAGTTTAACGCCCGGACGGCTTTTTTTCATGTTAATATTTTCTGTCCAAACATCAAGAGCAGATGACGCGGATAATTTTTCAATGACTTTTTCATAATCCTGCGGGTTCATGTCGTCAATGTTAGTCTCAATTAAAGAAATTCTCTCGCGGATTAATCCGTTAATTTCAGTCTCGCTTGCAGTGTCCATGAATAAAACTCTTAAAGCGTTCGGCATATCCGGCGACTGTCGATTACCGAAGCCGAAACCCGAAGCTAAAATTTTTCCGTTAGGAATTGAACTAAAGCCGTCAGCTAAAATTTTCGCTATTAAAGCCCCTGTCGGTGTTGTACGTTCCATAGGCGAGCCGCTTGAAAATACCGGAATACCGTGCAGTAAATACTCCGTTGCAGGAGCAGGAACGGGCAAAACTCCGTGCGCACATTCGACAGTTCCTGAGCCGGTATTAACGGGCGAACATAAAACTCTCGGCCATTCTAACGCTTCCATTAAAATAAATGCTCCGGCTATATCAATAATCGAGTCGACAGCTCCGACCTCGTGAAAATGAATTTTATCCGGCGTAGTTCCGTGAACATGGGCTTCGGCTTCAGCCAAAATCGAAAATGCACGCAGAATTTCACGCTTAACTCTCAAAGATAATCCGCTCGAACTTATCATTGCTTCAATGTCGGCTAAGTGCCTGTGATGATGTTCATGTTCATGCTCGTGCTCATGTTCATGTTCGTGATGATGATGTTCATGATTTAATTTTACGTCAAAATTTATTCCTGCGATTGAATTTTTAACTGCGTCTTCGATTATTAATTCATATTCGTCGGGATTTAGAGCAGTAATTTTTTTTATGCCGTCAATTAAAATATTTTTAGCCGTCTCTCCGAAAGGCAGACTGTACATAAGATTTAATAACGCTCCTATAAACATATCTCCGGCAATTCCGGCGAAGCAGTCAAGATAAAGAGTTTTCATTTTTAATTTTCATTTTCCTTTCTCAAAAAAAATTCCGGCGGCTGTTTCGTGTAATTTAATAATTCTTCAAAAGGGTCTTGAATTTTTAATAACGGATTAGGATTAGAAACTGCCGGGCGTACAGGCTCATTTTTAATTTCTTCGTAAGGTCTTCCGCTTCCTGCAACGCTCTTAAGAATTAAATTAGAATTTTTATCTTTTTCGAGCATAGGCACGACCGTTGAAACGTCAAGTTCACATGCAAAAATAATATCGCGCCCGTAGCCTATATGTTTAAGATAGTCGGCGTGTTCGGATTTTTCGACACATGAAAGTAAATTATCACCCTTGCTCTGCCATACGGTTAAAGCAATTTTCGCGCTGTCGGACATTAAGACACGTCCTAAGTTCTGCAATTTTTCAATTAAAGCACCGGCGCATAAAGTATCTTCCCAAGACGGGCGTTTTTTTCGTCCTGAGCATAAAATTCCTATACGTTCGCCGAAATTCAAAGCGTGGTCAAAACACGCCGATAAATTTCTAAAACTTACAGCTATTACAGGGCTTCCGGCCTGAAATGCCTCATTAAGAGCGACAGTTCCGTTAGTTGTCGACATTACGCCGCAATAATGTTCCTGAATTAATTTATAATTTAACTCAGCCGGAGAATTTCCTAAGTCAAAACCTTCCGGCCGAATACCATTAACTTCACCCATTAATAAAGGCGACGATCCGCGCTCTTTTAAGTCTAAAACTAACTGGCGAGCCTCGTCAGGACTTTTAACGGGATATAATTCCGTGCCTCCGAGTTCAAACCATCGTGTCATGACTGTAGTGGCCCGCAAAATGTCTATCACGAGCCACACGTCAACGACAGGAAGATAATTTTCTTCAAGTCCGCATGAAAAAACTAAATCAGCTTCATACATCTAAAATTAATACGCTTTTGCAAAAATCGTGAGCCTTGCTTCATCTTTGCCGGTCAGGAAACATTTTCCTTTATTATCACCGGGTAAAATACAGCGCGGAGTTGCTCCTGTTTCTTCACGGATTTTAACTTCGTCTTCTGGAGTTCCTCCGAAATAAGCACGTACAAAACCGCCGTGTTTTTCGATAATTTCTTTGAATTCGTCGTAAGATTTTGCATCGCGGGTGTTAGCTTCTCTAAAATCTTTAGCGCGGTTAAATAAATTGCTCTGAATATCGTCAAGAACTTTTTTAACGGTTTCGATAACATTTTCATTTTTAACGTCAATTTTTTCGCCCGTGTCGCGTCTGACGAGCCTTACTGTTCCGGCCTGTAAATCTTTCTCGCCTAATTCGAGCCTCAAAGGCACGCCTTTTTGAAGATGAGTGAAAAATCTGTCGGCAGGTCTCATATGAAAATCTGTATCGACTTTAGTAAACATTCCGCCTAATTCGTCATCAAGTTTTGCGGATAATTCTTTAGCTTTCGGGAGAATTTCATTAGCGGCAACGTTTTCATCTTTAGAGATCGGCAGAATTACAGCTTTAACCGGAGCAATTCGAGGAGGAATTATTAAGCCGTCATTATCAGAATGTACCATTATGACTGCGCCTATAGTTCTTGTAGAAAATCCCCAGCTTGTAGTCCAGCAGTATTCAAGTTCTCCTGTTTGATTTTGGAATTGAATTTCAAAAGCCTTAGCAAAATTCTGGCCTAAAAAATGGCTTGTGGCGGCCTGCAAAGCTCTTGCATCGCTCATCATGGCTTCACATGTGTAAGTATCAATAGCACCGGGAAACCTCTCGCCCGCAGTTTTTTCTCCTGCAATTACGGGCACGGCTAATTCTTCCTCAAGAGTTTTTCTGTAAACTTCGAGCATTTTCAAAGTTTCTTCGCGTGCTTCTTCGGCTGTAGAGTGGGCTGTGTGTCCTTCCTGCCATAAAAATTCTGAAGTTCTTAAAAATAATCTCGGTCTTTTTTCCCACCGCATAACGTTGCACCACTGATTAATTAACACGGGTAAGTCGCGCCAAGATTGAATCCATTTTGAGTACATATAGCCGATTATAGTTTCAGACGTAGGGCGGACAGCGAAAGGCTCTTCAAGTTCCTCGCCTCCTGCGTGGGTAACGACAGCAAGTTCCGGCGAAAAACCTTCAACATGTTCGGCTTCTTTTTTGAAAAACGAATCGGGAATTAATAACGGAAAATAAGCATTAACATGGCCTGTTTTCTTAAAAGCAGCGTCTAATTTAGCCTGGATATTTTCCCAAATTGCGTAACCTGTCGGCCTTATTACCATACAGCCGCGAACGGGAGCATAATCAGCAAGCCCTGCGGCTTTGATTACATCAAGATACCACTGTGAATAATTTTCTTCTTTAGGTGTAATATTTCTTGCCATTTTTTTCTCCTTTAATTTTTTCTAATATTATACAAGCCTTACAGAAAAAAAATTTTTTTGCTATAATAATTCCATAAAAAATTTCCCTCGAAAAATATCGGGGGAGTTTTTATTTTTATTACTACTTTTATAACTACAAAGACTGCGGTTTAATTCAGTTATTGAAAGTCATCACGCGCATAAATTATCAAAAAAGTTTAACGGTTCTGCTGTATCGATTGCAGACAAAAGACGAGAGCGGACTATCATCTCAATTATGTCAGACATATCCTTTCGGTTAGGCATATATAAAAACGAATGCCAAGCCATTACTAAATAACAATAGGGCATAAGTTTTTTAGTTACGGCTTCAATTTCTTCCGGCGAAGACAAATTAAAATATTTTCCGCACATTACGTTCCAAACTTGGGAAGCGTATTGAAAATCAAAACCGAGCAAGGCCCTGCGCTGTTCGTCAGTTATTTTGTCGCTTTTAGTATTAGGCAGGATAATATAAGAAAGCATTAAGCCGACAATATCAAACATCGGGTGTCCCGTCGCTGCCGCGCCTATGTCGATTAATTGAAATTCGCCGTCCCTGACCATGATATTTCGAGAGTTATAGTCGCCGTGCAAAAAAGTATTACTGTCGGGAATACTAAGAATAAAATTCTTAATTTTCTCTGCTTCAGCTTCCGTTATCAATTTGGAAACTGAAGCGTGCCAGCTTAATAACTGCTTCTTGCGCGATAAAAGTCCTGCATCAGCACCCGGAACAATTTTATGCAAACTTTTAAGAAGTTCAGCGGCCGAGCCGCATAATTCAGGAATTTTGCTTGGGTCTTCGCTGATAATTTGAGCTACTGTCCTTGCGTTAAGCATTTCATAGACAACGCCGTAATGATTTTCACATTTTACAACATCGTAAGAAATTGCAGTAGGAACGCCCATAAGGAAAGCCTTTTGAGAGATATTGCGCTCTTGTTCGACAAATTCAAGGCTGATTTCAGGACGATAAATTTTTACAATCGTTTCCGGGTCAATTCTGTAGACGCTGCCGTAACCGCCAGAGCCTATAACTTCGCAGCCCTCAACAGAAATTTCGCGCAATTTTTTATGAACGTCAAGCAGTTCAGTGAAACCCGTTACATTGAAAATTTCAAAAACTTCGCTCGATACATTCAAAATCGGCAGAGGTTTATTAATTTGCTTGCGGACTTTCAAGAGAACACGAAGACCCGCCGAAGAAATATATTCGAGTTTTTCAGCGTCAATTACAACTTCAGAAGCTCCGGGATTTTTGGATAATTCTGCAAAAATTTCAGCTTCGGTTTCAGACGAATTTCTTGCGTCAATGCGGCCTTCTAAGAAAATCGTAAGTTTGTTATTTTCAAAATTTGTTTTCATGAAAAAAATTCCTCCTAATTAAAAATTTAGAGGTTCTGCGGTGTCGATTAAGGGCAAAAGATGCCTGCGCAATAACTTTTCAATTATAAATTCTACTGTGTATTTTTTAGCAAACGCAGCCATAAATGAGATTACTAAAAAGCAATAAGGCATTAATTTTTTTGTAACCGCTTCGGTTTCTTTAGAAGAAGACAAGCCGAAATAAGCAGAGCATATAACACTCCAAACTTCGCGGGTATTTTCAATATCAAAACCAATAAGATAGCGAATACGGCGGCGTTCTGGAATTATCTCAGGATCGTAAACATTAGGGAACAATACAAAAAACATCATACAAAAACCAATATCAAAAATCGGGTGTCCGACAGCAGCCGTGCCGATGTCGATTAACTGAATTTCGCCGTCTTTGGACATTATATTTTTGAAGTTGTAATCGCCGTGTAAAAAAGTATCGCGGTCAGGAATATTTTTGACGAAATTTTTGAGTTTTTCTGTTTCTTCTTTTGTGAGATTTTCAGAAATATCATCAAGCCATTTCATAACTTCCTGTTTTCGGTCAGGAAGTTTAGCTTCAGAGCCGGGAACAATTTTATGCAAATTTTTCAAAAGTTCGGCGGCCTTGCGTGAAATTTCGGGAATTTTTTTAGGGTCTTCCTCAACGATCTGAGCCAAAGTTTTAGCGTTCAGCATTTCATAAACAACGCCGTAAGAATTTCCGCATTTTACAACATCGTAAGAAATTGCAGTCGGAACTCCTAAAAGAAAAGCCTTTTGAGATATATTCCGCTCTTGTTCGACAAATTCGAGGCTGATTTCAGGCCGATAAATTTTTACAATAGTTTCGGGGTCGAGCCTGTAAACTGTTCCAAATGCCCCTGAGCCTATAACTTCGCAGCCGTCTATTGAAATCTCGCGCATTTTTTTATGAACGTCAAGCAGTTCCGTGAAGCCCGTTATATCGAAAATTTCATAAAGTTCATTCGAGGTGTTCAAGACCGGCAGAGGTTTATTAATTTGCTTTCGGACTTTCAAGAGAACACGCAGACCCGCTGAAGAAATATATTCGAGTTTTTCAGCATCAATTACAACTTCAGAAGCTCCGGGATTTTTGGATAATTCCGCAAAAATTTCAGCTTCGGTTTCAGGCGAATTTTTTGCGTCAATACGGCCTTCTAAAAAAATTGTAAGTTTATTATTTTCAAAATTTGTTTTCATGAAAAATTTTTTCACTTAATCTTCAAGAAATTTTGCTTTTAACGCTTCAATTTCTTCCTCGCTGACTCCAAGTTCTTTGGTGATATAGCCGACCGGAGAGCCGTAATTTTCTTTGAGCCAGTCTAAAACTTTATTAATTAATTTCGGGTTTACTTCGTCAAGAACTATCATATATTTTTCAAGTTCTGACTCTTTCATTCCGCGCGATAATAACATTTTCCGCTGACCTGCGATTAAATCGGCGTTGAAAATATTTGTGAGCAGGAAGTCTTCTAAAATAATTTCTTCGCTTGCTCCGAGCGCGGAAAGTATCAGCATTGAGGCAAGTCCGGTGCGGTCTTTGCCTTGAGTGCAGTGGAATAAAAGCGAACGTTCGGGCGGTAAATTTATTAATTCTCTGAAAAATTCGCGGTAGGCTTTTTTGGCGTAATCTGTTGAGATAAAATTAATATACATATCCTGAGAGACAATACCGCTGTCGACAATTAATTTGAGGCGTTCCATCGCATTGCCTTCCATATTTAATTTTTTCTCGAGTGTTTTTCTGTATAAATCTTCATCGATAACTCGGAGATTTACATATTTAACGCCGTCAATAAGCGGGTCAGGCTTGGCCGCAACTTCATAACTCATTCTTAAATCAGCAATAACTGAAAGATTGTAGTCTTTTGTCAGGCGGGTTAAATCCTCGCTTGAAATTTTATTGAGAGCGGCAGTTCTTAATAAAACGCCGTGCTTAATTTTTTTGCCGTTAATAGTGTAATAGCCGCCAAGTTCACGGGCATTGCCTACACTTTTAAGGTTAATGCTTTGCAAATTATTTTCAGCCTCGCTTTTTGCAGAAAAGAAACACGAAAAAATAAGAATCGATAAAATTATCAATCGGAATTTCAAAATTTTTCAACTCCCTAAAAATTTGAATATAATAAATTTTACCAGAAACTTTTTATATATAAAAAAACAGCGGCTTCCTTTTATATATTGCCGCCGCTTTATATTTGAATTTGAAAATTATTGTTTTCTTAATATTTATTTGCCGGGCTTGCCGAGAAGTTTGAACATATTGCTCTTGTAAAATTCAACGCCGGGCTGATCGAACGGATTAATTCCAAGAATGTAGCCGCTGACAGCAACAGCATATTCAAAGAAATAGAAAAGCTGTCCGAGATAAAATTCGTTCTGCTCCGGAATGTTGACAATGAAATTAGGTACTCCGCCGTCAATGTGAGCCGCCATAGTGCCTTTCATAGCGCACTGGTTGACGTAGTTCATGGTCTTGTCCGCAAGATAGTTGAGGCCGTCAAGATTATTTTCCTGAGCTTTGAGAGTCAAATCTTCGCGGGGCTTCTCGATGTTCATGACGGTTTCATACATAATTCTGTTGCCGTCCTGAATGAACTGGCCCATTGAGTGCAAGTCTGTCGTCAAGTCTACGGAAGCCGGGAAAATTCCGTGCTGGTCTTTGCCCTCGCTCTCGCCGTAAAGCTGTTTCCACCATTCTGAAATATAGTGCATTGAGGGCTCGTAGTTCACTAAAATTTCAACGGCTTTGCCTTTGCGCGCGAAAATGTTTCTCAAACCTGCATATAATAATGACGGGTTTTCCTCGTAAGGATTATTCAACGCGATTTCTCTGAAAGATGCCGCGCCTTCCATGAGTTTGTCAATATCCGCACCGCTGACTGCAATCGGTAAAAGTCCTACAGGAGTTAAAACTGAAAATCTTCCGCCTACATCGTCAGGAATTACGAAACACTCGTAACCCTCAGCGTCCGATAGAGTTTTTAATGCTCCGCGTGCTTTGTCGGTCGTTGAATAAACACGTTTGGCCGCTTCAGCTTTGCCGTATTTTTTAATCAAAAGTTCCTGAAAAACTCTGAAAGCGATAGCCGACTCTGTTGTTGTTCCGGATTTTGAAATGACGTTGATTGAAAAATCTTTGCCCTCGATTAAATCTATAACGTCTTTGAGATAAGTTCCGCTCATACTGTTTCCGACATAATAAATTTGCGGAGTTTTGCGGACTTCTTTGCTCATTTCGTTGTAGAAACCATGACGCAAAAATTCAACGGCTGCTCTTGCTCCGAGATATGAGCCGCCAATGCCGATTACTAAAAGAACATCGGAGTCGCTCTGGATTTTTTTCGCGGCGGCTTTAATTCGTGCAAATTCTTCTTTGTCGTAGTTGACGGGAAGATCTATCCAGCCTAAAAAGTCATTGCCTTCACCCTTGCGGGATTTTAATTTTTCGGCGGCGTTGACGGCGGTAAACTTCATGCTCTCGACTTCGTGAGCGGCGACGAATTTCTGTGCATTTGAATAATCAAACGTTACGTTTTTCATTTTGAAAAAAATTCCTCCTGATAAAAATAATTAAATTTAATTTGTAACTCTTCCTGTAAATTCTGCGGTTTTATCGAAGAGTTCATCATCGCGTATTAACTGCTTAAAATTTTCGTAGCATGATTTAGAAATTTCGATAAATTCTTTTTGAGATTTTTTAGAAATTTCGTTAGCTTCCATTCCGTTATCTAAAAGATTTTTAAGCACGTTTTTTTCCTGCTCGGCTGTCATTTCGGCGTCCCATTGCTGGACTTCTTCGCCGGCGCGTTCAATAGCGTTGCGTTCTTCAGCGGAAAGTTTATTAAAAAATTTCGTGTTAATTCCTACAAGCCAAACGTCAGCCATATGATTAGTAAACGAAATATATTTTTGAACGTTATAAAATTTATTTGAATAAGCTACGTCAATGGGATTATCTTGGCCGTCAATCTTTTCTTTTTTAAGAGCGTCATAAACTCCCGAAAAATCCATCGGCGTTGTTACAGCTCCGCAGGCCGTGAAAAATTCTACATAAAGCGGATTATTAGGAACTCTAAGCACAACGCCCCGCAAGTCTTCCGGCTTATTAATAGGACGTTTAGAATTTGTAATTATTCTAAATGAGCGCGTCCATTTTCCTGCTACGGTGATGCCCATCGCATTAACGCGGTTAAAAAGTTCTATGCCTATGTCGCTGTGAAGATATTTTAATAACTGCTCTTGATCATCGAACATATAAGGCACTGAAATAACGTTAAAGCCCGGCACAAAATAAGTATAAGTTGCAGTCGACAAAATCACGATAGGCAGCAAGCCTTTACTAAGAGCCTCAATCCCGTAAGACACATCGCCTTCATAGAGAAGTCCGTCCGGGATAACTTCAAACTCGAGCGAGCCGTTTGAATATTCATTAGCCCGTTTCGCAAATTCCTTTGCTGCTTCATATATGTAAGAAGTATTTGAATGAGAGACAGAAATTTGAATCTTTTTCCCGTTTTTCGCAGCTGAAGCGGTCATTGCTGTTGAAAAAATCAACGAAAATGTTAATAAAATCGCAAAAAACTTTTTCATAGCGAATAAATCCCCCTCATTTAATTTATATTTCTTCCTGTAAATTCTGCGGTTTTCTCTAAAAGTTCATCATCGCGGATTAACTGCTTAAAATTTTCGTAGCATGATTTAGAAATTTTTATAAATTCCTGACGGGCTTCTTTAGAAATTTCGTTAGCTTCCATGCCGTTATCTAAAAGAGTTTTAAGAGCAAGTTTATCCTTTTCGGCCATCATTTCGACGTTCCAATCTTGGACTTCTTCGCCTGCGCGTTCAATAGCCTGACGCTCTTTAGCAGTAAGTTTTTTCAAAAATTTCGTGTTAATTCCTACGACCCAGACATCAGCCATATGATTAGTAAACGAAATATATTTTTGAACGTTATAAAATTTGCTTGAATAAGGTATATCGATCGGATTTTCCTGACCGTCTATATATTCTTTTTCAAGAGATTCATAAACCTGCGAAAAATCCATCGGATTTGTTACAGCTCCGCAGGCCGTGAAAAATTCTACGTAAAGCGAATTATTCGGGACTCTCAAAACTACGCCCTGAAGATCTGCCGGAGTTTTTATAGGGCGTTTAGAGTTTGTAATTTCCCTAAATGAACGTGTCCATTTGCCTATAACTGTAATGCCCATGAAATTAACGCGGTTGAAAAGTTCTTTACCTATGTCGCTGTCGAGATATTTTAATAACTGTTCTTGATCATCGAACATATAAGGAACTGAAATAACGTTGAAGGCAGGCATAAAATTAGTATAAACTGCCGTTGAAAAAATCATGAACGGAATTGAACCGTTGCTTAACTGCTGTATTCCGTAAGCTGTATCGCCCTCGTAGAGAACGCCGTCGGGGACAACTTCAAACTCAAGCGAGCCGCCTGAATATTCATGAGCACGGCGAGCAAATTCTTCAGCAGCCACGCATATATATGAAGTACTTGAATCAGGGACGGAAATTTGAATTTTTTTCGCGGCTGAAGCGGTCATTGCCATTGCAAAAATTAATGAAATTGCTAAAAAAATCGCAAAAAACTTTTTCATAGCGAATAAATCTCCCTCGTATTTTTTTATTTTTAATTTTTTTTCGGTGAAATTTATTTTAACATACTGACGGGATTTTTCAGCAAAAAATAAAAATTACTTCCTGCTTCCTAATTCCTAACTCCTACTTAACTTTTTAGTGCTATACTTTTTACAGGAGAATTATAAAAAATGTCGAATAAAATCCGTGAACTTTCTGAAAATGTCTGGTCAAAAATTGCGGCCGGTGAAGTCGTTGAACGTCCTGCTTCGGTTGTTAAAGAACTCGTAGAAAATTCTTTAGACGCAAATGCTCGGCGGGTGCGTGTGAAATTAACTGACGGCGGAAGATTAAAAATTATCGTTGAAGATGACGGCGCGGGAATTTCGTTTGAAGATTTGCCGCTTGCTTTGACTTATCACGCAACGAGTAAAATTTCCGAAGTTGAAGATCTCGAATCTATTTCAACTTTGGGTTATCGGGGCGAGGCCTTAGCGAGTGTTGCGGCTGTAGCTGACGTTGAAATTCGAAGCCGTCAAAAAGATTCGGAGACGGGCGGAATGATACGCGCTCACGAAGGAAAAATTATTGAGCACGTTAAAATAAATCACCCTCAAGGCACAAGAATTCAAGTTGAAAATTTATTTTCGGGACTTCCTGCGAGGCGGAAATTTTTGAAGAGCGCATCGGGCGAATTAAGGCGGGCGGCTGTATTTTTGCGCGAGTATGCAGTCTGTAATCCCGGCGTAGCTTTTAGTCTTGAACACGATGATAAAGAAATTTTTTCGACAGACGGCTCAGGAAGCAAAAAATTTGTCTTAATGAAAATTTGGGGAGCAGGCAGCGAAATTCAGAGCATAAAATTGACTTATGCCCACATAAATTTAGAATGTTGGTTTCAGCCGCGTATGGGAATTTCATCGGGACGAAATGATTTAATAGCTTTCGTGAACGGCCGTGTTGTCAATGATCCCGTTATAAAAAGCGCGGTAAATCAGGGAGCTCGGGAACTTGCAGGGAATTGGGCGTTATTTTTTACTCTTGAGCCCTCGCTTGTTGATGTAAACATTCACCCGGCCAAGTCTGAAGTTAGATTTAGATATCCGGACGAAATTTTTTCGGCGGTCAGAAAAGCCGTTAATAATTTAGGCAGCCCGATGCCTATTTCAGTTACGAATGAAAAGCCGAATTTTTCAATTTCAATTCCGAAATCAAATTCAAATTCTAATCCGAGACCTTACGCGCCTAAAAATTTTCCGCCCGTGAATATACAACCTGCGCAAAATTCACAAATTTATATTGAAGATTTTGAAGTTACAAATGAAAAAAGCGAACCCAAAATAAATTTTTTAGGTCAAAATTCCGGCGGTTATTTAATTTTCGATAATTATGACGGACTTGTTTTAATGGATCCTCACGCGGCTCACGAGAGAATTAATTACGAAAAAATAAAATCTTCGGCTGAAAAATCCCGAAATATCCAAAAACTTTTAACGCCTGTTTTATTGCACCCGACATTAGCTCTTGAGGCTCATGAATACGAACACGCCTTAAAAGAATCTGGTTTTGAATTTGAAAATACAACTTCGGGAGTTGAATTAAAATCTATTCCGTCAATCGGCGCGGAATTTGAGCCGGAAGTTTTGTTGAGAGCGTCATTAGCGGCGTTAAAAAATTACCGAGACGGCGATACTCTGAATATTTTGTGGCGTACATGGGCAACGATGGCGTGTAAAGCGTCGGTGAAGCTGACAACGAAAATCACACGCGAAGAAGCCTTAGAACTTTGGAAAAATCTTCATGACTGCGAGCAGCCTTTTGTGTGTCCTCATGGCCGTCCGACGCTGATAGAGATAAAAAATTCTGATTTACAAAAACGTTTTGGACGCGAGTAAAATAAAAATTATTTCTTTTTCTTAAATTCTCTGATTAAATCTTGAAAATTCATAGAGAAAAAAGATTTTTGGACGCGCCATTTAGTTTTAGTTTTTTCCTCGATAAAATTCATAAATCCGTCTAAATTTTCGAGTGTAGATTTATCAATCATGCACGCGGAATTTTTAGAGATAAAAAGATAAAAATATTTTGTATCTTGAATTAAAATTTTAATTTTATCGTAAGTAATATCGCAGGCACCTTCGCCGCTGAGTTTTATTTTATCATCGTAAAATTCGTAGCTCATAACGGGAAGAGGATTTTTTCTTGCGTCTAAATTTTTATCGGCGCGGACTTGGCTCGGAAAGTCAGGAGTTGAAACTAACCACGCTCCTACTAAAAGGAAAATGCCTTTTAATATAAATGAAAATTGTAAAGTTACAGAGATTAAAATCAAAATAAAACCGGCGATATATCTGCTAATTAAGCGTGTTTTGTCGAAACAGAAATATTGAGTTTTATATAATTCTCTTACAGTTTTTTCAGTGTGATTTATAGATGCTTTGTATATTAATTTGTTCATGATTAAATTTAGGAAATCAGCCCGAAATTTCTTCCGGGCTTGTTAAAATTTATTCTTCGTTCATGCCGATTAAATCAAATTTTTCGGTTGAGATTACAACATCAAAATTCGATTTTTCAGGCTTCGGGAATTTTATCCAAACGGTTCTGTCAGAAAGATTGTAATACCAGCCTGCTTCAGCTTCTTCCCAGTTGTCGCGGACAAGGAAGCGTGGAATTTTTTTGCCGTCAACAGTTACCCAAAACGCGCCTTTTTCTTTGCTTAAAACTTTCATTGTAAAATTCTTGACGGTGCAGTGGTAGCTGCCTTCTTGACTGAAAGCTATAATCTTGCGTTCGCCGGAAGTTACATCGATTTTAATTTTGGAAAATTCGCCTTTTTTGTAATTTTGAGTATGGCCGTCATCGTCATAAAAGACAAAAGAGCAGTCATCATCAGCAGAAATTATTAAATCAAGCTGCTTAAGTTCATCAAAAACTATATGCTTAATATCATCGCTCGTAATGAAAATTGCATTTCCGCGTAAAAACATTGGTATGCTTGCTAAATCTACAGGAATTTCAATAGTTTGTCCGCCGTCATAGCACTTGAAATTATCGTTCATGTCGTACCATTTTGAACCAGCAGGGAGATAAATTTTCCGCGATTTTGCATTCTCTTCAAGAACACTTGCAACAAGTATTGAAGGCCCGAACATAAAAGTTAAATTTTTATCAGTCCAGCAGTTTTTATCGTCCGGAAATTCCAAGAATAAAGGCCGCATAACCGGCATACCGTCAATATTTGCTTCATACATCAGCGAATAAAGATAAGGAAGCATTTTATAACGAAGCTCAAAGGCTTTTTGTACAAACGGCAGATTTTCTTCATACATCCAAGGCTGAGTTACGGTGTTATCATCGTTTGCAGAATTAAGAGTGAAACGCGGCTGAAAAATTCCGTTTTGTATCCACCTTAACAATAATTCAGCACCGGGCGCACCGCCTGCAAAGCCTCCAATGTCGCAGCCCATGTTAGCACAGCCGGACAAGCCCATACCCATTATAGTTGCAACGTTGAATTTTAGTGTTCTCCAATCCGTGAGATTGTCGCCGCCCCAGACTTGAGCATAACGCTGAATTCCTGCGTAACCGGCGCGGTTTATGACGTAAGGACGCTCATTAGGATACACATTTTCGATAGCTTTTATAGCTGTATATGCCATCATGTTAGAGTGAATTATTTTCAATTCAGCCATTGTGCCGCCTTGATTTTCTCCGTTACATTGAGCTTCGCGGTCTTCAATGCCGTCCATTTCGCAGTTATCATTCCAGACGGTTTTTGTGCCTTTTTTAAGAATATTCTCTTCGAGTAAAGTTCGCCAGGCATCACGTCCCGCGCTTCCTGTAAAATCAATAAAACGTCCTTCACCGCCCCACCATCTTCCGTAGTAATCATCTTTTCCGTCAGATGTTTTAATAAAAGCGTTGCGCTCTTGATAATACGAAGCGTAAGGGTGATTTTTAAGAACGCCTGGCTTCAAATTACAAATTACGTTAATGCCTTTAGCGTTCATTTTTGCGAAAAATTCTTCAGGATTTGGAAAACGTTTTTTATTCCAGTTGAAAGTGTAGCGGAGACCGTCATTTTCGCCCGAAGAATACCCGGAAGCAAGCCAAAAGTTATCAATATAAATTTTTTCTTTTTGATGTTTATCGATAACTTTGTAAATTTCTTGATCGCAGTCGTGCTCTAATTCAGCGTAATACATTGTCGAAGCGCAATATCCAAGAGACTGTTTCGTTGGTAAAATCGTTCTGCCGGTGAGCCAGGTATAACGCTCGATAATGTTCTTGACTTCAGAGCCGTTGATTAAAAATAAATCAATGTCGCCGCCGTCAGTTTGGTAATAACAATAACGCTCCCAATAGCCGCTGATTTCCTGTCCCATATCGAAAACGCAGTCATAAGAATTATTGTAAAATAACCCTAAAGAGTGCAAATTGCTCTCATTTACCCTAATATAAAACGGTATATGTTTGTACATAGGGTCGCCGTTTTCTGGGTCGTGTCCGATCGCGTCTTTAGGAGACATGCGCATTCTACGGCCTTTTTTATCGAGGTATCCTGTTTTTTCACCGAAGCCGAAGAAATGATCTTTTGCCCTGTCCATGCAGGAATAATGGCTTAAGCGTCCTAATTGGTCTTTTTCAAAAGCTCTTTCGGGCAAATCCCTATAAATACAAGTTCCGTCTTGATTATAAAGAGAAAATGAGAACGGCTTTTTGTTTAATACCAATTTTAATTTTTGTGTCGAAAAAGTCAACGCCTTTTCAGTCTCTTCAGAAGAAACATTTAAGGCATTGACACGTTCGCGTTCATCAGCAAAAAGAGGATCTAATTTGTCTTTCCAAGCAGTTTTTACTAACGCATAAGAACGTTCTGTAAAATTACGGGAAAAAGAAACTCTTATCCTGATTATGTCATGAGTTAAAAAAACGAGCATAACGTCAGCGTTATCACAGTGAATAACGTAGCCGTTATCTGTCTTTTCAAGTGATAAAAAAGTTTTTACTAACATGATTTACATACCAATTAAATCGAAATCTTCAAATGAAACCGTGAGAGTTATATCTTTTTTAGGATTAGGATATTTAACAATTACGGCTTTTTTCGTTTGACTGTAGTACCAGCCTGATTTTGCGGCTTCAAATTTCTTGCGGTTCAAGAAATGTTCGAGTTTATCATTACCCAAAGATACCCAATAAGGGCTTCTGTCTTTGCGGATCATTTCAACTGTAACATTTTCGACAAAATCTGAATAGCTGCCGCTTGATGAAAACTCAACTTTAACGACACTGCTTCCGCTCATTGAAATTTCAGTTTTTCTGAAAATTCCGTTTTTGAAATCGTTGGAAACTCCGTCATCGTCGTAAAGCGTGTAAATTCTTCCTGCACCTGGTATCATAGTAAGATGTAAATCGCTTATATGCCCGCGTTCCATACTCATTAATTGATTGTCGGCCGTTGGAATAATTGCGCCGTCGCGGATAAACATCGGTATACTTTCGAGAGTTACAGGAATTTCAATAGTTTGTCCGCCGTCATAGCACTTAAAATTATCGTTCCAATCATACCATTTACAGCCCTTAGGAAGATAAATTTTCTTAATTTTTTCTCCCTGTTCAATTACGTTGGCTACTAAAATATCTCGGCCGTACATAAATTCAAAACTCTCATCGTAAACGTTAGGATCATTCTGAAATTCGTATACAAGAGCACGCATTACCGGAGCACCCGTAAGTGTAGCTTCATATTCTGCTGAGTACAAATACGGTGTCATTCTGTAACGCAAAAGCACAGCATTGCGGATAATTTCAGCAGAATTTCTGAACATCCAAGGCTCTGTTACGGTGTTGTCGTTACTCGCTGAATGAATAGAAAATCTCGCTTGGAAAATACCATTTTGAACCCAGCGCACAAATAATTCTTCGTCAGGTGCAGGGCCTGCAAAACCTCCGATGTCTGCTCCCTCATTTGGCTGGCCTGAAAGCCCCATGCCTGTAATAATTGGAATATTGTATTTCAAACTGTCCCAGCTTGTGTAATTATCTCCGCACCAGGTCTGAGCGTATTTTTGAATACCAGCACTCCCGCTCCGGCATACAATATAAGGTCTTGCGTTTGCATTGTGTTCACGTACAGCATCGCCGCCGATTTTGCACATTATTGTGCTCATTAAAGGTTTTAACTCGCCTATAGTGCCGCCTTTGCCGTCAAAATCAACTTTAGCATCTTTATCTAAAATGCTGTCATATTCGCAATTATCGTCCCAAATTGAGTCCGTTCCGACATCGATAACATTTTGGATTAAATAATCTTTCCACACTCTGCGGGCATTAGGATTTGTGTAATCCCAAAATGCTCCGAGACCGCCCCACCAGCAGCCTTCTGCGAATTTAGAGGGGTCTTTACTGTCTTTTACAAAAACATCTTTTGCGTTAAATTCGTCAAATAAAGGGTGAGCTAATAAAATGCCTGGCTTAACATTTGGAACATTTTGCGCGCCTTTTTCGTTCATTGCAGAAAAATATGCTCTTGGATTTTTGAAGCGCGTTGTGTTCCATGTAAATACGCATCGTTTGCCGTTTTGGCTTGTATATCCTGAAGAAAGATGAAAGCCGTCAATAGGGAAGCCTTCTTCTTTTATAGTGTCAATGAAATTCAAAACTGCATCGTCAGAATCTTTTTCAAGTTCGGGATAATACATTGATGAGCCTTGATAGCCTAACGCTCTTTTGGGCAATAAAGCCGGTCTGCCGGTTAATTTTGTGTAATTATCTACAACCTTTTTTATACAATTTCCGCCGATTAAAAACAAATCAATGTCTCCACCGTCAGCCTGCCAATAAGTGTATCGCGGCCAATAATTGCTCTTTTCACAGCCCATGTTGAACACTGATTCGTAGAAATTATTATAAAAAACTCCTACAGCTTTTTGAGTATTTCGATCCAATTTTATATAAAAAGGAATATGTTTGTAAAGCGTGTCGGTTTTTATAGGATCGTAACCCATTGCATCGGTTGCGCGTTGTCTTAAAAAAGTTTTATTTTTGTTGAGCAGTCCCGCTTTTTCTCCGAAGCCGTAAAAGCAGTCATCTTCTTTCATTCTGCTGTAATGATTTACACGTTTGTTAGAATCCAAAATGAAAGGACTTCCGGATAATGAACTATAAAGTTCATCGCCCTCAGAATTAAAAAGTTTTATGCAGATAGGATTTTTCTCAACTTCGAGCTTTAATTTTGCTGTCGAAAATACAAATTTTGTATCATTCTCTTCAAAATTAATTTTTGCAGGTTCAACTCTCGTGCGTTCGCCTTCAAAAAACGAGTCTAACCTGTCTTCCCATGCCGTTGTAGCAAGAACATAAGACTCTTCTGCAAATTCTTTATCGAAAGAAGCCCGGACGCGGATTATCTCATCAGTAACAAAATACAATTTTATATCCGCGTTGTTGGTATGAAGCATATAAGCACCGTCGAGAGCCTCAAAACCTGTTATTTTAGAGCATATTTCCATTTTTATACCGCCTCCTATTAAAAAAGCGGTTCTCCTGCTAAAATTGCAAGAAAACCGCTGAGAAATTTTTATTTCAGCCAGCCCATTCCCTTAATTAAGCCCGTCCAATAGGGAAGACTTAACGAAATTTGCGGGATATAAGTAACCAAGAACAACGAAATTACCATCGTTATGAAAATCGGAACAATGTATCTTGTAACGCCCTCGATTTTTACGTTGGCAACTCCGCAGCCTACAAAGAGGCATGAGCCGACGGGCGGAGTAACCGAGCCTATTCCTAAATTTAATATGAGCATTAAACCAAAATGAACATCACTCATACCAATTCGGCGAGCGATCGGAAGAAAAATAGGTACAAAAATTAAGACAGCAGGCGTTAAATCCAAGAACATTCCCATGACAAGCAGGAAAACGTTCATAATTAAAAGTATTATATATCTGTCATTGGATACACTCATAATCATTTTGGAAATTGCATTAGGAATACCGGTTCTTGCCATAACATAAGCCATGATTGAAGATGCCGCAATTAAAAATAAAATTGTAGCAGAACTCTTCATTGTATCAGCGAGCAAATTGTAAAATGTTTTGAAATCCATTTCGCGGTAAATTATCGCTAAAACTCCGCAATATAAACACATTACAACGCCTGCTTCGGTTGCTGTAAAAATTCCTGACAAAATTCCGCCCATTACAATTATTACCGCGAGCAGTGAGGGTATTGCTTCAAGCCATATTTTAAGCGCGGAATCTGTTTCTTGAACTTCGGATTTTTTATAGCCCAGTCTTACAGCAAGAAATATTGCCATGACTGCAACCGCGATACCTAAAATAGCCCCTACAAAATAACCGCCCATAAACAAAGCCGCAACAGAAACTCCGCCCGCTGTAATCGAATAAAGAATTAACGGCCCTGACGGTGGTATTAAAATGCCGGTGGGAGCTGAACAAATATTAACAGCCGCAGAATAATCTGGGTCATAGCCCTCGTCTTTTTCAAGCGGTGAAAGTATTGAGCCCATTGCTGACGTGGCCGCAACTGACGAGCCTGATACAGCCCCGAAAAACATATTTGCAAGTACATTTGTAGCAGCAAGATAACCGGGAATACTTCCGACAAGAAGTCGCGCAAGCCTTACCAAACGCCTCGCTATGCCGCCTTTGTTCATGATATTACCGCCGAGAGAGAAAAACGGCAATGCTAATAATGAAAAAGAATCAAGGCCGGAGAAACATTTTTGAGCCGCTGTAAATGCAAATCCCTCCAAAGTTGTAACTCCGCTGACGCAAGCGGCAACTACAGACGCTATGCCGATCCCTGCTGAAATCGGAACTCCCGCAAAAAGCATTATAAAAAACGAAATAAATAATACTACTGTAGCAGTAATTACCATTATGAATTTCCGCCGCCTTCCTCATTGGATTTTTTACTTGAAAAGGCTTGTAAATACTTAAGAACTCGCGCAATTACAATCATTACGCCGCAGACAGGTTCAATTAAATAAAGAGTCTTCATTGGTATTCTCATAACTGAAGAAACATTAGTAGCCGTCGCGGAAAGTTTCAAGCCGCCGAATATAAAAACGTAAATTACAAAAAATAAAATGCAAATTTCAATAAAAACATTCAATATAAATTTGAAAGGCCCTTTAGCCCTGTCAGTAACAAGAGTTAAAGCAAGATGCTCATCGCGGTAAAAACAATACGCCGAGCCTATCATTCCCGAAATTATAAGAACATAACGCAGCAATTCGTCCGTAAATGTTGACGGATCTTTGAGAATCCAGCGGCTGAAAATCTGCCACGTACCAAAAGCAACAAGAATAAACATCGATAGAGCCATCAAAAAACGCATGACTGTATCAAGAATTTTTTCGAGTGTTTTCAAAATATCAGCTCCCTTTATACAAATTAAAAAGAGCAGCCGAAGCTGCCCTGTTAAAAAATTTTTATTTTGCTGATTGGATGCGTTCTACAAATGAATAAGTTGTCGCGTCGCCTGTCTTTAACGCTTCATATAAAGGCTGTACAGCTTTTTGGAATGCCGGTTTGTCAACGTCCTTAACGTACTGAACTTTGTCGCCTACTTGGGCTTTAACTTCTTCTTCAAATTTTGCCCAGAGTCCTTTGTAATTTGTAACCATATCGGCCGCTGTATCGAGCATAACTTTCTTCTGAGCATCGCTCATTTCGTTCCAAATTTTTGTTGAAATTACAATAACGTCAGGGATCATTGTATGTTCATCATAGCAATAGAATTTTGTAACGTCAGCGTGGTCGCGGAGGGCTGTTATGTTGTTTTCAGCACCATCGATAACGCCCTGCTGCATTCCTGTGTAAATATCGCTGTAACCCATGACTGTTGCTGAACCGCCGAAAGCATTCATCATATCGATTGCCATTTGGCTGTCCATTGTGCGAATTTTTAAGCCTTTTAAGTCGGCAGGCGTGCGGACGGGCGTGTTTGCTGTGTAGAAACAGCGTGTGCCGGACTCGAGCCATGCAAGACCGATGAAGCCGTCTTTTTCGGTTAATTTGTAAAGGTCTTTGCCGATTTCTCCGTTCATTACGCTGTAAAGATGGTCTTTATCTCTGAAAACGTAAGGAACAGAAACGCAGTTCCACGCTGAAGCAAAATTCGAGAGAGTACCTGCTGAAACTTTTGTCATTTCAAGCTGTCCGGCCTGAATTTGTGAAACGCAGTCGGCTTCTGAACCAAGTTGTCCGTTGGGAATAATATTAATTGTAATTGTTCCGTTTGAAGCACTGTTGACCGCGTCTGCCCATTCGGTCATTGCAATGTGAACGGCGTGATCTTCTGCCAAATTGTGAGCAAGTGTGATGAAGAAATCTTTGTCAGCTGCTGAAGCTGATACTGCAAACATACAAACAAGAATTACAAGCAACGAAATAACTTTTTTCATTAGTATAGACTCCTCCTGAATGAATAAAAATTTTTAATTAATCTTTTGAGTTGTTTAATTCTAATATATTTCGTAATTACTTGCAAGTAGCTAATTTTACGTAATTTGAAAATTTTAACCGTTAAGTCTCGCCATGATTTTTGAGCCATTTTTCTTAAGCCAAGCGAGAGAGTTTTTATAATTAGGGCAGATGTTTAAGACGAGAGCGTAAAAATTTTTTGAGTGGTTCATTTCTTTCAAGTGGCAGACTTCGTGGGCAATTATAGAGTTAATAATGTCATCTGGCATCAGCATCAATAAAAAATTAAAATTCAAATTGCCTTTATTGCTGCAGCTTCCCCAGCGTGATTTTTGGCTTTTTATTGTAATTTTACCGTATGAAACACCAATTAAATTTGCATAATGTTCAACTAATTCGGGGATAATTTTCCGCGCCTGTTCTTTGAGATAGCTAATTTCTTCTGGATTAAGTTTATTTATTTTAGGCAAATTTTTTGCTTCATTTATTTTTGCAATTTTGGATTTTATCCATTGTTCATTTTCATTAATAAATTTATTAATTTCTTCAGTTGTAGTCTTAATCGGAGCGCGAACAACAAAGCCGTTTTTAATACTTATTTCGATTGCAAGAGTTTTTCTTTTTGAGCGTATTAATTTATAATTCATCAGCAATTTTATTCAGTAGAGCCTCACAGCCTTTGTAAATATCATTGAATGCTTCGCAAAAATTCCGAGTGTACCAAGGATCAGAGACTTCTCGATTTTCACCGGCGAAAGACATTAAAAGTTTGATTTTATTTTCTGGATCGCCTTTCATTATGTAGTTGAGATCTTGTAAATTTTCTTGATCCATTGCAATTATATAATCCCAAGTTGAGTAATCATCGGGTGTTATTCTGCGTGCACTGCGGCATTCAATGGGTATTGAATGACAATTCAACTCATCTTTGGCATTAGGATATGTGTCATTGCCTATTTCATCGTTAGTAGTTGCGGCTGAAGATATTAAAAATTCACCTTCTAAATTCTTCCGGCGTACTAATTCTTTCATGATAAATTCAGCCATAGGCGAACGGCAGATATTACCATGACATACAAATAAAATTTTTACCATAAGACGTTTCTTCTTCCTTTTTTTTGCTTTGACAACACGGAATTCCTTAGTAATTTTTGTAATTTCAAGAATTTCTGCGGGCAATTTTTCTAAATTTCTACCTTTTGAGGGAATAAAATTATTATTTTCGTCCAATTTTCCGCAAATTTTGCGTTTTGTAACAACTTTTCCTGTATCCTTGTCCCTATGACTTGACTGTTCATAGATATAAATGGTATCATTTATACGTTGTTTCGAGAGGAACAAAATTAATTTCTCCTTTTCATAATTTTTGTATTTTTTATAGCCGAAATTTTATTATAATCCGCAGGAAAACGCAAGAGAAAATTTCAATTTTATTATTACATTTATTACTACAAAAATTTAACCTGAAAGTTTTTCATAACTAAATTAAAAGAGCCGCATAGAAAAAAATTTTTGAACGGGAAAAATTTGACTTAGATTCCAAATCAGAATAAAATTTCTAAAAATTTCAAAACAAAAAAGGGAAAATAAATTATGAGCAAAATTTTTAATATTTTCGGGACAAATGCCCATGAAATGACTAAAAAATTATTAGAGGCTTCAGAGGCTTTCAAATTAGTAACGCCCGGAAAAAATGTTGCATTAAAACCTAATCTTGTTGTTGCAGGAACACCAGAAAACGGCGCGACAACTCACGCGGGAGTTCTCAGCGGCTGTATAGAATATTTTTTTGAACACAACATAAAAGATATTTCCATAATCGAAGGTTCTTGGGTCGGCGATGATACAATAAGAGCAATGAGAAAAGCCGGTTACGACAAAGTCTGCGAAAAATATAACGTGCCTTTTTATGACCTCAAAAAAGATAAAATTAAAAGCGTTGATACACCAATCGGCCAGATTGATATCTGCGAACGCGCCTTAAATGCCGGTCTATTAGTAAATTTACCAGTATTAAAAGGCCATTGTCAAACTGTAATGACCTGCGCATTGAAAAATCTCAAAGGCTGTCTTCCTGACAGAGAAAAACGCCGCTTTCATTCATTAGGATTAACAAAACCTATAGCCGCTCTTGGTGCTGTATTAAAATCAGGCTTAATAATAGTTGACAGTATCTGCGGAGACCTTAATTTTGAAGAGGGCGGCAATCCTGTACAAACTAATAGAATGTATCTTGGAACAGATCCCTTAACTATCGACACTTTCGGTTGTAAATTAATGGGGCTTGATCTCGATGATGTAAAATATATCAAACTTGCTGAAAAATTCGGTGCAGGAAGTTCAGTCTTAAACGAGAGCGATTTAATTAATCTCAACGAACCTGAAAATGCCGGAGAATATCCAAGACCCTCAGGAACAGTCGCGGGTTTAATCAAAAATGTTCACGAAAATTCAGCGTGCTCAGCTTGTTACGCGAGTTTAGTGAGGGCTTTGTATGTAAACTCAAAAGGCCGCCGCGAAGATATTTATATCGGACAGGGCTGGAAAAATTCAAAAATTCCCGATGGTGCTTTAGGTATTGGAAACTGCTGTAAAAACGCTTCCCGAAACGTCAAGGGCTGTCCTCCGAGCGCAAAAGATATAGAAGAAAAATTTTAGAATTTGCCATGATTAGCTAAATTATGTTAGAATAACTCCCGTGCTTATCATTAAGTGAAAAATTTAAGAATAGAAAAATTCCGGTTAAATTGACAATGAAAAACTCACGAAATAATAACGGAGAGGAATTTTAATTAATAATGGCAAAAGAATATAATGACGAGTTTGACGTTCCAAGACGCAAATTCAATAATGACAGCGAGGGACTGTACCGGGCGCAGGAAATTGTGTCGCCTTACCCTGTCGAAACAGGACGGTATGAAAAAAAATTTTTACCGCCTAAACGAAGATTTTATAAGCGCGACAAAGATTTCACACCGGCACAGCGCGCTCAAATTCTCGCACGGGTCAGCGAAGTAGGAGCTACAAGGGCCGCCGATGAATTTGGAACACGCCGCTGGGTCATTATGCAATGGCTCGATAATCTCGAAAAATTCGGCTCAGTCGATAATCCTAATGACAAAAATCAAAAATACAAAAATAAAAAACGCGGCTTTGAAAAACAAAATTTCGCACATAAAAAATTTTCTCCTCGAAAAGAAGCTGTTAAACACGAGGAAAAACCTGAAGTAAAAGAAATAGAAGAAAAAATTCCGGACTTTCAAGACTTCAAATTTAATTTTGATGATATTCTTTCACAAGAAGCCGCGCCTGTCGAAACTCAAGAAAAAATCCCTGAGAAATTAAAAACAAGCGATGATTTCACTCTCGAAGAACGCAGAAAAATTCTCGAATTATCTGACGAAATTGGAATTAAAAATGCCGCGCTTCAAGTTCATACTAAAATAGACGTAATAAAATATTGGAGAAAACTCCGCAAAAACGCCGCGAAAATTCAACCGAAAAAAACGTCTCAGCCTGTTGAAACAGATCCTCTTGTTGCTGAAAATGAAATTTTGAAAGCTAAAATAGCAGATCTCGAAGCTGAAGAAAAAAAATTAACAGAAAAAGTTTTGATGTCGATAGGATAAAATTTTGCGGGCGTTGACAAATAATTATTTTCAAAGCATAATAACGCCCGCCTGTTTATTTGGAGACGTGGCCGAGTGGTCGAAGGCGGTTGACTCGAAATCAACTGAGCGGCTTGCCGTTCCTAGAGTTCAAATCTCTACGTCTCCGCCATTTTTATATTTTTGCTATAATTTCAGAAAAAATTTTTTCAGGAGAATTTTTCTATCGAAATGCTGCGAAAATTAATGCTGATGTCTTTAATAACTTTTTTATTTATAGAATGGGGGCCGCTCACCGATGAGCGCGCTAAATACGGTATTGCTGCCGGAGATCCTTTCGTTAAAGAAATTGTCTTGACGTTCGATGACGGGCCGCGCGAACACGGTATGCAGGAATTAAACGATGCTTTAATCGGCGGAGGTGTTCACGGAACATTTTTTTTAGTTGGAAAATTCGCTGATCGTTACGCAAAATTTACTTTAATGCTTAAAGATGCCGGACATGAATTAGAAAATCATTCTTTCACACACCCGAGATTATATAGACTTTGGGTCGAAAAAATTATGCGCGAAGCTGAACGCTGCGACGAAGTTTTTGAAAGCCTCAATATTCGCAAGACAAGATTTTTACGTCCTCCGGGAGGCGGTTTTAACATGAAAATCTTTAACGCCATGCGCCGAATGAATAAAAAATTAGGTCTTTGGAGTCTCAATACAGCCGATTACACCGGCAGACCTCCGGAAGAAATTATTAGGCTTGTCCTGAGCAGCGTCAAACCAGGCGACGTTATTTTGATGCACTCCGGAACAGAGAATACAGTTGAAGCACTGCCGGAAATTATAAAAAAATTACAGCAGCGCGGATTTACTTTCGTGAGGCTCGAAGAATTATATTCACGCGGAAAAATTTAGAAAAGCAATGAGGAGTTAGGAATTAAAAAGATTCTTAATTCCTTATTTTTAAGCGAAAAATTCTTTCAAGATAAATAAAACTGAAAGAGCTACCATTAAGAATGAAATATCTTTGAATTTTCCTGTGAGAATTTTAATAATAACGTAAGAAACGATAGCAAATTCAATTCCTACTGCAATGCTGTAAGCTAAAGGCATCATGAAAAATCCAAGCAGTGAGGGAATGAGTTCCGTCATATCATCGTAATTAATATCGCGAAGGCTCATCATCATGTAAATTCCGACGATAATTAAAGCCGGTGCTGTCGCGTATCCCGGTACCATGCCTACAAGAGGCGTGAAGAAAATTGCTCCGACAAATAATAACGCCGTTACTATTGCCGTAAGTCCCGTGCGGCCTCCTTGTGCAACGCCCGAAGAACTTTCAACGTAAGATGTAACTGTTGAAGTTCCCATTAATGCGCCCGCCATTGTTGCTACAGCGTCAGCCATTAATGCTCCTTTGGCTCTCGGAAGATTGCCTTTCTCGTCAAGAAGTCCGCTTCTGTTGCAGACACCGACTAAAGTTCCCAAAGTATCGAAAAAGTCAACGAAGAAGAAAGTAAAAACTATTCCCCAAAATTCAGGCGATTTTATTAACGAAAAATCAAGCTGTCCGACAAGAGGCATTATCGAGGGCGGCTGAGATACGAAAGTTTCAGGAATTTTGACGAGGCCGAGTGCTGCTGCTGCTCCCGTAATAACTATAATTCCGATTAATAACGCACCTTTGACATTCAAAGCCGTAAGCACGGACATTATAAATAAACCTGCAAGCGATAAGATCATCGGCATATTATTTTTAATGCTTCCGAGAGCTATTAAAGTCGCGTCATTTTTGACGATAATTCCTGCTCCCTGAAGTCCAATAAAAGCTATAAATAATCCGATACCGGCTGAAATTCCGATTTTTAACGATTTCGGGATCGAGTTCATTATAGCTTCACGGATATTAGTGAGAGTTAAGATGGCGAAAATCGCGCCTTCAATAAAAATTGCGGCCAAAGCCATCTGCCAGGTTACGGGTGCTCCGTTAATCTTCATGGTTAAGACTACGCCGAAAGCAAAGAAAGCGTTTAATCCCATGCCGGGGGCAAGTGCTATAGGATAATTAGCAAAGGCTGCCATTAAAAACGTTCCGAGTGCCGACGCAAGACACGTAACGACAACAAGAGCGTTAAAATCCATTCCCGTTTGGCTTAGAATATTCGGGTTTACAAAAATAATATACGACATAGTTACGAAAGTCGTAAGGCCTGCGAGAATTTCAGTTCCTACTGTGCTGCCGGTCTCGCGGATTTTGAATAATGACATTTAATATCACGCTCCTAAAATAAAAGATAGGCGTAATTATCTCACAATAAAAAATTTTTTGCTTTTTAATTCATTGCGGCCTGCCATAAATCTTTTAAGACAAAAATTGCATTAACCGGAGGAGTTTTCATTAAAAGAGTATAGCCGAGCGGTTCAAGAATTTCCCGGCCCTGTTTGACTGTTCCTATTGCGCTGCTGCTTGAGTCATTAAGTTCAGTGCAGATAACTTTAGACAGTGTCGTCATAATATATTAAGCCACATGAACATCGCGCCTATCTGCA
>CAMVMK010000024.1 GCA_947168585.1 uncultured Fretibacterium sp. | reverse complement strand
TCGGCATTTTAGCGGCTATGATGATGATGTCGAGCGATGAAGCGGCGTATTCTGCCCGCGCGGCGGCAATTATCAGCGACATGGAAAATATTAAGGCAGCTGCGGCGGCTTATTATCTCGATCATTACCGCGAAATTGAAAAAAAAGGCTGGAAAGGCTTTAATCCCCGAGACGATAAGAAAAACGTAGAAGACGAAGCTACAACAGTTCTTTGGGGGTATCTTACCAACGCCGACACCAAACAGCGCGGAGCAGGCGAGACCTACTATGACGAAGAAGGAAATGAGCATTATAGAGCCAGCGAGGGTGAAACTTTTGATTACAAATATTCAATCGGCGGAGATTGGGGAACAAGCTGGTATGTTTGGTGCTATGTTCCGGATAAACGTGTAATGGATAAATTGAAAGCCCGAAAAGCTACTGCCGGACTTGTTGAGCCTGTCAGGCAGGATAAAAACGGAAATAACCGTCATCACTCAACAGAATCTCAGGAGTTGACTTCTGAGACAGGATACGTCGGCATATGTATTTTCTCCAAAGATATAACAGTCCAGAACTGACAATATAAAATTTTTTCAAGTTTATAAAGACACGCGAATCCCTCGTAAATCAAGGGATTTTTTGTTTTCTATGTTATAATATAGGCGATTCGTACATTTCATATTGTTAAAAACACCACTCCCGGTTTTGTCTAAGCTGGGAGCAATTTTTTTGTGATATAATATAAACAATTTACGAAATTTAGTCTTTTGACATCATTACTCCTAGCCTTGACTAAGCTAGGAGCCGTTTTTTATGGTAAAATATCCGTACCCGCCTTGTCAGCGGGATCCCAAAAAGGTGGGAGGTAATGTCATTATGGCTAATTTCGTAAAGATTTTTCACCTCAGCTTTTGGCTGGGACGTTAGCGTATAACTTTGTCGATTGACCTCCGAAAGTAAAGCAGCTAATGAGGGAGGGTGTTCAGTCCCCCATAATTTTTTAACTTTCAAGAATTTTCATGAACATATCGACAGCCGTCTCTAAAATCTCATCGTTAAAATCATATTCGGGCGTATGAATTGCCGGATAATCTTCACCGTTGCCGATGTAAAAAATCGCTCCGTGAATTTGTTTAGTATAAAATCCAAAATCTTCGGAAGCTCTGATAGCTTCAGGCATTTCTATAACTTGCAAATTTAATTTTTTCGCGGCATCGATAATTTTTTTCACACAGCGCGAGTCGCTAAAAGTTTCAGGGAAATAATCACAGCCGTTGATTTCAACTTTCAAAGAATTTTCATTTGCAAGTCTTTCAGCTAAATTTACAACGGCATTGCGGAAAATTCTCATATCTTCTTCGCGTTCGGCCCGTAAAGTCAAAGAAATTTCGCCTTCGCCGGGCGATATACCAAAATTTTTTTCACCCAAATTTATATTTACTATTGTGCATAAAATTTTTTTATTTTTGCTTGTAATATTTTCAATCTCTGAAATTATTTTAGCGATAACAAAAGCCGGATTAATTCCTTTTTCAGGTTCGCTGGCGTGTGAAGTTCTGCCCGTGAATTTTATAGTTAAACCTGCTGACGAACATTGGCAGAGTCCATCCCGAATGATTATGCTTTTTTCAGGCCACCCGCTCCAGTTATGAAAAGCATAAATTGAGCTTATACTGCGTTCGCGTAAAAGTTTTGAACACTCACGAGCTCCCTGCCCTATTTCTTCGGCGTGCTGAAAAATTAAATATACTGAACGTTTTAATTCTAATTTATCGAGTTCGAGAGCAAGCCCGCAGAGAGCAGCGCAATGTCCGTCATGTCCGCACTTGTGGGAAACTCCGGGATTTTTTGAGGCGTAAGGAAGATTTATAGTTTCGTCAATCGGCAGAGCGTCCATATCAGCACGGAAAGCTATTCCCTTTGTGCCTTCAACGTAACGGGAAACATAAAAATATTTTCCGCAGTCTACGACAGCAAGCCGCGTATTTTCTTCGATAAAATTCATTAAGCGGCGTTTAGTTTCGCGTTCATTCATTGAAAGTTCCGGGCAAGAATGAAGCTCATGACGAAGATTTTTAATTTTAATTAAATTTTCCTTATTCATTTTTTACACTCCTAAAATTCCAAATAAAATTATACCGGCTGCAGCACTGAATAAAATCACGAGCGGTATCGAAATCTTGAATTTCAATAATAAAATTAAATCCGTTACTCCTAAAATCACTGACGGAATATGAATTTTTGACGCTTCAAAATAATTTACGAGAGCTAAATCAACGATAACGCCCGCAACCATTCCGACACAGGCCGGACGGACTCCGGTCATTACTTGGCCTAAACGGTGGTTATTTTGAAAATGCTCGAAAAAAATTGCAGCAACAACGCAAAGAGTTAAACTCGGAGACAACGCTCCTAAATTTGCTATAAATGCTCCTAAAACTCCCGCCGCTCTCATCCCTGCAAAAGTTGCGCAGTTCAATCCTAAAGGGCCCGGCGTCATTTCGGCAATCGCGACAATATCTGAAACTTCATGAGCTGTCATCCAGCCGTGAGAAATCATTTCGCTTGAAATTAAAGGGATCATCGACAAACCTCCGAAACTCGTGAAGCCGATTTTTACGAAACTCCAAAATAATTCAAGCAATAACAATTTTTTTCACCCTCTCGTAATATTCGCAGATAATCAAGCCCAAAACCGCGCCTATAACTACAAGCCACACGCAGCTGAAATTAAAGCAGAAATATAAAATAAACATAGCCGCCGCTACAACGTAAAACGGAGGGGCTTTGAAAGCACTCTTTACCATGCCTAATAACGCGCTGATTATAACGGGAGCTACTGCAGTTCTTACTCCGCGCATTGCCGAAGCTACCCACAAATTATCTTGAAAGGCCGTGTAAAAAGTCGTTATTAGCAGCAAAATTATCATCGGTACTGTTATCATTCCGAAAACGCAAGCAATTCCGCCGAAAAATCCCGAGAGTTTATGCCCGAAAATCATAGCTATATTTCCTATCATTGTGCCCGGAAGACTCCTGCCTATGCTCGTGATGTCAAATAATTCTTCGTTAGTCAAAATTTTTTCTTTATCGACATATAAATCTTTCATTTGCGCGACTATGCTCCAGCCGCCTCCGAAAGTAAAACTCCCGAACGTAAAGAACTGCCAATAAAGTTTCATGCAGATTTTTAATTTCTCAAGCAAAATTTTTAACGCTCCCTTTTTAATTTTTCATGAGATAATTTAACATAATTAAAAAAATAATTTAGAAAGATTGAATTTTCAATGACAGGCATAGAAATAAATTTATCTCAGATGTTGGCAAGGCGTGAAGCACGGGCGAATGAACAGAAAAATTTTTTAGAAAAATATAACGCGCCTTTAATCTCATTTTCAATGAATATTCCTGGCCCGATTAAAACTAATGAAAAAATCCGCGCGGCTTTCAATGACGGAAAAAATTTAATTCTTGAAACTCTTGCAAATCTTGACGCAAATATTAATGACTTAATCGAAATCCATGAAGACACCGGCGACGAGTTATTAATCTCCGTCAGCAAAATAAATCCGGAAAACTTAAAAGACGCGGCTGTAAAAATCGAAAATGAAAATAAATTCGGGCGTTTATTCGACATTGACGTAATAGACTCCGGCGGCAGAAAATTATCGCGGCAAAATTTTAGAAAATGTTTAATCTGCGGCCGTCAAGCTCAAGAGTGCGCTCGCTCGCGAAATCACACAATCAAAGAAATGCAGGACGCTGTAGAAAAAATATTAAGTTAAAGCCGCGCAGCTTTGCCGTTATACGGGTGTGATTGAGCATATTCTACAGCGTGGCTATGAAACTCTCCGGGTTTCATTGAGTCGTAAAATTCTCTCTGCCATTTAGTATAATCAAATTTTTCACGCATAATGATTGAAATAAATTGTTCAGCATCGATAACTCCCATGTGTTCTGTAAGACACTGCATACCTTTATTCATGATGTCAATGCTGTTATTCGTCATATTTATCACTCTCCAATTCAATTATAAATTCTATAGGTGTGAGCATTTTTATTTCATTTGTTTTATTTCTATATTTTAGAAACCTCAAGTCAGTAGAAAGAAAATATTCACACTCAGCGTAAATCGCAGAAGCTAAATGGAAAGCATCTTTTTCTTTAACGCCGTTTTTCATTATTAACACGGCTTTTCTTGCAATAATTTCGTTGCGTTCAACACCAACATAGCAGCGGGCATTATCATTAATAAATTTCATTATAGCGTTTCTTCTTGAAAAAACAGGAATATTAGAACACTCATAATCAAGCGTGTATGAACTTACTAACGCTAAATGATTTTCTTGAATAAGCTGCTGAATATAAAGTTTTGCTTGAGTTTCCAATGCAATTTTTAACTGCGATTGATCATCATAAGGTCTATTATAACAACACATATCAAGATATATTCTCATCATAATTAAAGTCTCCAGAACGGGAAATATAATCTCAAGTGCGTTATGTCTTTCAAAGCATCGTCAACACGTCCTGAAAATTCCGGAAGTCTTTGCCACTGTCCGCCGTTACGTCTGCATAAAATTAAACTTTTCCTGCCGTATTGGCTGAAAACGTCCGGCAATTTGTCGTTTAACTGCGTTCCTGGAATAAAAGAATCTTTGAATAACGGTGCTTGGCCTTCTAAATCTTTTGCTCCGGGCAAAGGCGAAATTATCATCCATTGAGTTAATTTCCATGCGTTAAGCATTTCTTTCGAGGTCAAAGCGTGTTTCAAAGGCATAATCTGAAAGCCGCCGATCTCGCCGCGTCTTGAAGTCGACACGTCTATAACTCCTGAGTGGGAAGCCCGGATTCTTCCGACAGATTGAAATTTCGTACCCTCGAATCTTCCTACGCCGCCGACAGTATGAATAACTCTCGCGATAACTTTAACGCCGCTTGTAGTGTGAGCTATGACGCGTCCGCCCGGTCTGTTCTCGATGTCTACCATAAAAATTTTAGGAGACTCCGGCAATTTCGTTTTAATTATTAAAACATCGCTTGACTTAGGAACGTCAGCTAATGGAATTTCTGAGCCGTTACGCTCAAGAAAAACTTTTGAGCCTGTCAGCGGTGCAAAACCTCCAAAGAGTCCTGTACCGGCTTCACATTCAATACTAAAAAAAGAGCCCCGCCCTGCCGCCGGAGCAATAGTTACTGACGGAACAAGACTTATAATTCTTCCGCGATCTTTTTCAACATTTAATAAAATATGAACAGCATTGACAGCAGATGCACACACTGAAGATTTTTCGCTCCATTTGCTTGCGGTGTAAGCAGGCCAATTAGTTTTTGACGGAGTCATTAAAACCCGGCCTAATGAAATTTTTTCACCGTCAGGCAAAATTGCTTCAGCTTCAGAATTTTCCTTACACGGCACTCGAAGTTCGATAAATTTTTCTTCAGCCCAAGAACATGAAGCGAATAAAATCATGAATATCAACAATAATTTTTTCATTCCTAACCTCTAACCCCTCACTCCTAACTCCTCACCCTTAACTCACGACTACGGGAGCAAGCCACACAGCCCAGACGTTACAGAGAGCGTGATAAATTATTGACGGAAAAACAGAACCGCCGCGATGTCTTAAAACTGCCATGACTAAACCCGGAAAAAATGTAGCAACCCTCAGCCACCCCGTAAGAACTATTAAATGACTTAAAGCAAATAAAAGCGTTGCTATAAAAATCCCGATGTAAACGCCGAATTTTTTAACGGTCAAAGTCTGAAGCCAACCCCGAAAAAAAGTTTCCTCAATGAATGCCGCCGCGACTCCTCCTGCTAAACCGTCAAGAGCGTTCCAAAAATCCGGATTTTTGAAGCCCCGTCCGCCCCATTCGTAAGGCCAATAAAAAGTTATGACGGTCAACGGAATTAAAGTAAAAGTTAGAGCGATTATTACGTCCCGTTTAGATTTTTTCGTCAAAAACCATTTTAGGCCGTAAGAAATTTCACTTTCGTTTCTCCTTTTGCACCATTCATACGGAAAATAAAGCATGAAAGCCGCGATTACAAAACTGATTACCGCGCTAAAGAACTTTGAGAGCATCTCTGACAAATTCGATCGTGTTATTTATGTAATTCGCAATGTAAAAACGGTTGACGTAAAGCAGTGCTGAAGTCTTCCATAATAAAACTATCACCGGCACAGCAACGATAACAGCACCGATACGGTATAAAATTTTTCCGGGAAGTGTTCCCCATTTTTCTGAAAGTTCTCCGACCAGCCAGCCGGCTACCATGAAAGCAAAGCCCAAAACCCATATTGAAAGGCCGAGAACAATTTTAGTGTTTACGATTTGCAAAAAAATCAGCTCCATTAAAAATTCTGCGGTTATTATAGCTTAATTTAATGTGATAAACTTTTGCACGTTAAAAATTTTCAGGAGGATTTTTTATTTATGACAAAAAAATTTTTATTAATTTCGCTTTTTATTATGCTTTTTGTTTCGTCAGCATTTGCTGAACCCGTCAGCGGCGATAAAGTTTTAGCACGCGTCAACGGTCATGACATTACTGAAAGTGAAGCTCTTGAGTTCATTAAACCTTTCGGACAGCAGGCTATGATGCTTTACTCTTCAGAAAAAGGCAAAAAAATGGTTATTGATGATTTAATTTCAATGAGACTTTTTGCTCTTGACGGCCAAGAAAAAAAATTAGACCAGACTCCGGAATTTATTGAAAATCTTGAAAACATTAAACGCACAATGTTAGCTCAGGCTTCAATGCGTGAAGTTATAAAAGATGTTTCGGTTTCCGAAGAAGAATCTAAAAAATATTATGACGAAAATCCAAAATTATTCACACAGCCCGAAAGAATCAGAGCGAGCCATATTTTAGTCAGCGATGATAAAGTACTTGCAAAAGTTCAGGAAGAATTAAAAGCCGGAAAATCTTTTGACGCTGCAGCAAAAGAATTTTCAATCGATCCGGGCAGTGCTGCTAACGGCGGCGACTTGGGCGAATTTCCTAAGGGCGTAATGGTGCCGGAATTTGAGAAAGCGGCCTTTGACCTTAAAAATCCAGGAGATATTTCTGAGCCCGTTAAATCTCAATTCGGCTGGCATTTAATAAAACTCGGCGAACATATTCCGGAAAACGTTGTGCCTTTCGAGCAGGTAAAAACTCACATCGAGCAGGAACTCAAAGAGAAAAAGACTCAGGATTTACTTCAGGCTCGTTCAAAAGAACTTGAAGAAAAATATAAAGTCGAAAGATTTTAGAAAAACGGTTAGGAATTAGGAATGAGGCCTCCCGCAAAGCGGCGTTAGGGATTCATTTTTCTAATTCCTCATCATCTAAAATTTCAAAAAGATTTTCTCTTAATTCAGGAATATCGTTTTCAAGCGAAGCCCATACGATAGAATAATCAACATTATCATAATCATGAGCATGAATATTCCGCATTGCCTTAATTGCCCGCCAAGCTATATTAGGATTATTTTTTACTGTTTCTTCAGACACTCGTCCAGCAAGTTCACCGATTTGTATTAAACACATTCCGCACGAATATTGAAACGAGATATCTGAATTATATCTTTGAAAATCTCGTCCGTATTGAGCCATTAATCTATTAATATCATCGCAGTACTTTATCATTTTTTCAATGATTATCCGGTCGTTATTATTTATCGTCATACAGCAAAATCTCCTCACGCTTAATATTTTCAAGAAAATTTTTATCTTGTATTCCGTTGGTTACTACGTCAACATGACAACCGAGTAAGTCTTCAAGTTCTTGAACGAAAGAAAAATATTGAATAAGCCCGTTTAATCTGCCTTTATTAATTAGAATATCAACATCACTTGCTGCGTTTGCTTCGCCTCTTGCGTAAGAGCCGAAAAGACTTACACGATTAACACCGTATGTTTTTGCGACGGGAATTATTTTTTCTTCAAGTTCTTCGATAGTGAACGGCATTTTTTATAATTGTCTTTTTGCGTTTTGAATTTGAATTTTTACCTGCGAAAATCCTGTGCCTCCGTAAGTGTTGCGGCGGTTGACGCTCTCACGAGGCGATAAAATTTTCAAAATATCTTCGTCAGCTTCCGGAATATGTTCGCGCCATTGCTCTAAACTTAAATCGTTAAACGATAATTTATTTTCGATACACCAGCCTGTTAATTTTCCGACTTTCAAATGAGCTTCGCGGAACGGCACGCCTTTTAAGACTAAATACTCAGCGATGTCCGTAGCAAGCGAGTAACCTTTTTCGAGTCCTGCGAGTGCTAATTTTTCATCGACTTCAACATTTTCGAGCAATGAAGTTAGAATTTTCACGACGCTTTCAACAGTATCGAGAGAAGCCCAAAGTCCGCGCTTATCTTCCTGAAGATCGCGGTTATAAGTCATCGGCAGACCTTTAAGATTAATGAGCAGGTCTATTAAATGCCCTATAACTTGGCCTGTTTTGCCGCGCGAAATTTCTAAAACATCGGGATTTTTTTTCTGAGGCATCATGCTTGAGCCGGTGCAAAATTCGTCAGGCAGAATTATAAAAGCAAATTCTTGAGTGTTCCAAGTTATTAAATCGTTGCAGAGCCTTGAAACATGAATCATGAAGACGCTCGCAAAATAATGATAATCCGTCATATAGTCGCGGTTTGCAACAGTATCTAAACTATTTCGGGTCGGACAGTCGAAGTCTAAAAGTTTTGAAGTCATTTCGCGGTCTATCGGCAGAGTTGATCCGGCCAAAGCTCCGGCACCGAGAGGCGACTCGTTCAAAGATTTCAAAGCAAAATCGAGACGTTCTAAATCTCTATAAAAAGCCTCAAACCACGCGAGCCAATAATGTCCCATCGAGATAGGCTGAGCCTGCTGCATATGAGTATAACCGGGGATTATTATATTAAGATGTTTTTCAGCGTTTGAAATTAAAACCTGCAGTAAATTTTTTAATCCTCCGCGCAAAATTTTTAATCTTTCACGCAAATATAATCTCGTTGTAGTAGCGACTTGATCATTTCGGCTTCGTGCTGTGTGAAGTTTCGCGCCTAAAGGTTCAATCTCCGTCAATCTTGCTTCGATGTTCATGTGAACGTCCTCAAGATTTTTTGACGGAATAAATTTACCGGCCTTAACCTCTTCCAAAACTTTTTCGAGGCCGAGTGCAATCTTTTCTGCTTCATCAGCTTTTAATAAGCCCGTAGCGCCTAACATTTTAACGTGAGCCAGACTGCCTTTAATATCACACTCAGCCATTCGCCAATCTATGTCAAGAGACTGCGTAAAATCTAAAACATCGGCGGCCATATCTTTTTTGAATCTTCCGTGCCACATTGAAAAATTTTTCTCCTTAAGAAATTTTTTATAAATTATAATCCCGAAAAAAATTATCGTTGCTTAAGGCTGATTTTTATAATCGCTAAAAGAAATCAAATAGAAATTGAAAAATAAATTTTTGCAACAAAAAAATTAAGACAAGATTTTTTTATGCTATAATACCTTTTAATATGAGCTTAGTTAGGGCATTCGACTTTTAGCGATTGCGCTTTTGTCGTATCTTGTCTGTTTCTTATTATAGCATATTCAAGATAGGACTTATTAATAGTCGTGTGCTTAGGATACGCGCCGGGTAGTTACTTCACTGAAAAAAGTTAATGTTCGGCGCAAAAGATTTTTAATTCTGAAAGGAGATTTTTTTTAATGAAGCCTTCAAAGTTTATTGCAGTTTTGTTATTGTTCGTTATGTATTTATATACTCCCGCTTGGGCATACACTTTTTCCACAACGCGCAAAGAAAGCCCTAAAGATTTTAACTCATTTCTTGATAGCTGCACTCAAGCTGAAAAGAGATTAATGTTTCAAGCTCTGCGTGGCGATCAGGAAAAAACTGCATCGCCTTCAGAAATCAGAAAGGCTCTTGTATGGAGAGCTTACAATAAAACGACGTATATGTTCCGCAGCGATACTGAAGTTGATTACCATGAAATAGTTCAATGGGCAGCGGAAGAGCAGGGAATTAGCAAAAGCCGTGTCAATAATGCCCCTACCTATTCACTGGAAAAAGAAATTACAGAAAAATATTTCGCTAAACTTTGGGAAGAACTGCCTCCCGAAAAAAGACAAGAACTTATTGACAACGTTGTCAAAAAAGAAGGAAGTAAAGTAACCGCAAATATAGGCAGAGCTTTAAGCGATCCCAACCAGTATGAGTACATGGCTGAGATGATGGCAGCTAACCCGGAAGCTGCTCTGGCTGCGGCAGGCGGAGTATATGCAGTGTTAACATATCTTGGGCCTGTAGGCTGGGTAGCTATGGCAGCAGGAGGCGTTTGGATGGCAGGCTCGGAAGTAGACACGGTTAGTGCGTTTATTATGACTGTGAACTTAATTAAAACACAAAAATATGTAAAATAAATTTCAGAAAGTAAAAACACATAGCCTCCTAAAATTCAAGGGGGCTTTTTTTCTTTTCAAAAAAATTTTTAATTTCAAAATTAAATCCGCAAAACTTTATCACATCAAGAAAAAGTTAAACTTTTTGTAGTTGAAAATGTAGTTGAAAAAATAAAAACTCCCGGCGTAAAACCGAGAGTTTAATTTTTAAGTTCATATATTATACACGCCTGTAAATACAGCTTCAATCATTAATTCTTACGGCATGCTGATAATAAATAATTCGCAGCTTCCGTCATTGAAATATTAATTTGAGAACTGTCGCTTAAATTTTTAACGGCTACTGTTCCGTCAGCTAATTCTTCTGAGCCTATTATGCAGGCAAATTTGCAAGTTTCTGCCGTTTTCATTTGAGCTTTGAAATTTCTTCCCGAAGTATTGCAGACCGCAGAAATTTTATTTTTTCGGAGTTCATATGTCAAAATCTGCGCCGCTCCTCTTGCAAGAAAAGATATGGGTACTGCTTAAATTTTTGATTGACAGACGAATAACAGCAATCGTCGGCGAGTGCTTGACACTCGGACTGGTCTTTTTTTGCGTCCCTCACTGTCCCTTGCGTGTGTTCTCGGAAATTAATCAACAAGAACGGAGCAGCGCATGAAAAAACCGCGTTTCGGCCTTTGCCTTAAAACTTCCTAGCGATATGATTTTGCACAAAAGGATCGGTAAAAATGAATATGACATAAAAGCTTAAAGCCGCGCGATAAAAAATATTCCGTCTCGGACGGCCGGAACTTAATTTTAGAAATTCGTCCCAACAGCGCAAAATATAGCTGCCACATTTGAAAAGCGATAAAAATTGCGATGCTCAAATTTAAGTATTTTTTCAACATATCTGCAGTTTTATAAAGCTGTTTTTTGATGAAGTTAGGTGTTATCTAATCTTATCACCTCATTACTCTTTTACGATAATCTTCTGAATATGCCGTAAACTCATTTTATAATGATTACTGTTTTTACTGGGATTACTATATCGTTAGAATTGTTATTTATAATTATTTTCATGATGTCTTAACTTTTTTATCCGCAAATTCTAAACGAAATAGTGTATTTTTTCCGGGATTTTTCCGTCTATTTGGTATTTTTGAAAAATATGATAAAGCAAATGGCAGGCCATCATGTCAATTTGCAATTCATTCATAATTTTATGCCAGCAATTACTGCAATTTTCAACAATAATTTTGCCTTCTATTATAAAATTTCCGTAATCTACCACTAACGGAACTATTTTTGTTATTAATTTTTTTCTTCCTGAAGGCATTTTTTTTATTTTTGTATGGAGCTCAGGCTCAATAAAACATTCTTTTTGAATTAGTATAATTCCGTCAGAAATACGCTCATTATTGCGGTATTCCGGCTCATTAAGATTATAACCGCCGTACGAATATAAAACAGTTCCGCCGTCTTCACATACTTTTTTGGCATAAGCACCGATGCCGATACTCACAGCAATCACTCTTCCCGTTAAATTTATAAAATAATTAAAATTTGTTATTATATTATAAATTAAAAATTTGGAGGAAATTTTAATCATGAAAAAAATTTTTGCGTTAATGCTCGTGCTTTTAGCAGCTTCAACGGCTTTTTCTGAACCCGTTAAACATAATCAATGCTACACCTCTGACGAGCTTACAATTCTTAATAAAGAAAACGTAGCAGGCGGTAAAGAAGATTTAATTTTCATTGATTTAATCGCTAAAAATCATAAAAATAATCATTCCTAATGATAATTATAAATTATGAATTACGCTGCAAAAATTTCATACATAGGCAAAAATTATTCCGGTTGGCAAATTCAACCCGATGCCTTGAGCGTTCAGGAAATTATTGAAGATGTTTTAGCAAAAATCGCCGGTCATGGAGTCCGAATAACAGGCGCAGGACGAACGGATAAAGGCGTAAATGCTTGGGGGCAAGTTACCTCGTTCAAAATGGAAAAAATTTTTACGCCGGAAAAATTAAGGCTCGCAATTAATTTTTATCTGCCGGAAGACATTAGAATTATAAAAATTTTTTTAGTTCCTGACGATTTTAACGCACGTTACAGCGCATTGACACGCGAATATAAATATTTTATCTGGCACGGAGCCGTCTGTCCTCCGATGTTAAATAATTTCGTATGGTGGCGCAAAGGAAAATCTTGGGATATGGATTTAGCTAAACAGGCATGCAAATTAATCGAAGGCCGCCATAACTTCAAAGCCTTTTGCAGAGCTGGTGAATGTCCCGAAGATCCTTTTAGAAATATCGAGAAATTAAAAATCAGAAATCACGGAAAATTATCTATTATCAGCGTCAAAGCTCCTTCATTTTTAACGAATATGGTAAGAATAATCACGGGAAATATTAACTCTATAGCTTTGAAAAAAAATTCTCTCTCATGGCTCGAAGATTTATTGAACGGCGGTGAAAGAACTGAATCAGCAATGACTGCTCCGGCTTGCGGATTGTGGTTTTGGCGAGTGAATTACGAATTAAAAATCACGTAATCTGATATAAAATATTTTTGCCTTTATAATATAAAAAAATTCTAAAGGGGAGGTTTTTTCATGAAAAAATTTTTCGCTTTATTTTTTGTTTTCTCGTTTCTTTTAACGGGTTCGGCTTTTGCTGATCCTAAAGTTTCTTTCACTGTTTATAAATGCCTGGTATGCGATAAAATGTTTCATAGTTTTCCGGGCGACCAGCTTGACACGAAAGAATTTCGGGACGGTAAAAATCAGCTTAAAAGAGTTTTTCAGTTCGCTAACAGAAGCAAAAATTTTCCCGAATGTAAAAACGGCTTCAAATACCATATTTTCGAGAAAAAAGGTACAAATACGACGGGCTTAAGTTCTTTAAGACACTCAACAATGGCCGAAAATGTTGCAGTTATCAGGGACGGCGGAACTCTCAACGGAATTTCTTTAACTGAATGGGAATGTGTTTACTGCAAAAAACATTTTTATTCGCTAAATAACGAAAACTTAAATATCCGCGACTGGGAGCTTCAAACAAGTTTTCTTTATAATCTCAAGGGCCAGGCGATTCAAAAATGTTCATACCCGGAAACTTGGGGACATATTTTTGTCCCGAAAAAGACAGGCTCTGTAAAATCTTATGAACTTTCTACGATTGTCTACGATTTATACTGGGTCAAGGAGTAAAAAGGAGGTTTGAAAATCATGAAAAAATTTTTGCTTTTCGTTTTAATTTCTGCTTTAATGACCGGCTGCGCTTATGCTGATGCTAAAGTTTCGCTCGTGAGTTATAAATGCCTTATCTGCGAGAGATATTATTTCAGTTTTGAAGGCGACGAACTTGACTCCGAAACTCTTAACGATCCCGATATTCAGCCGAAAAGAGTTTTTCAGCTTTTAGACAGAGGTAAAAATTTAGAGCCTTGCAGCAGCAACTTCAAAGCCCACGTTTTTGAGAGAAAATCAGCGGCAAGCAAACCTTTAAGCGAAGTCATCAGGAACGCTTCAAGAATTGCAGTTGTCAAAGACGGCCCCTATCTTAAAAATATGGACATAAGCGAATGGCAGTGCATGGCTCCGGATTGCAAAAGGGATAAAATTTACACTCTTAACGATGAAAATTTAATGATAAGAGATTGGGAAGCCCAGACCGATAAAATTGTAAGCCTCAAAGGCGGACGGAAAATCCCGAAATGTCAATCCCGTTACACTTTTGGACACGCTTTTTTCAGAAGTGCCGCTATGAAACATGCTCCAGTAAAATCTTACGACATTGCGCAGCTTGCCTACGATATTTATTATGTGAAAAATTAAGGAGGAATTTTCTATGAAAAAAATTAAATTTTTAACGGGAATTTTGCTCGCGTTATTAATCTGCACGTCCGCTCAGGCCAAGCTCCCGAAAACTTACAAAGAATTTAAGGCTCGTTATCAGACCGAAGGCCGAACGATTGAAGGCGCAGTGAAATTATATTTTGAGGGAGTTTTCGCTTTCATGAACGAAGAAACGAGAAAAGAAGGCGGAAAAATGCTGCGTTACGCTATGTACTCAGACAGGGCTATAGAACGCTCGACTTATTACGCTACTTTTGTCGAACGAATGAAAGACCCAGATTATAACTACGCTTTCAGAAGCTACGCCGAAGGAGCAACACCCGAAAATAATTATAAAATGTCGCCGGATAATTTTGAGATCATGTATGCAGGAAAACCCGTTAAAGATCCGGGAGGATTTTATAGAGTTCCGCTCGAAAGTTCAGGAGCTGACAATCCGCGAATTATCTGGGTCAAAAAATACGATGACGGTTTATGGTACGTAATCAACAACGCCGCTACTTATGTTCAAGTCAAAGAGCCTAAATCTATTCAGATTAAACGTTCGCACGCTCATGATGCGGATTTTGACGAAGACGAAGAAGACGAGCCGAAAAAAACAGAAGCTAAAAATGAACAGCCTGTTAAACCTGACGAGCCTATAAAAGAGCCGGTAAACCCTGCTCCTAATCCGGATATGCCGCCGGAAGACGGTTTTGAGTGGTGAAAAATTTACTAATTTAATTTTTTCTTCTTTCTGTCCGATTAATATAGTGTGAGGGAAAAAGATTTAGAAATCTCTCAAAAAAATTAGCAGATTGGGATTATTACTAAATTCCTTTATGCTATTTTTTTGTACACTTTTTATAAATACAAATTAAAAATTTGAAAAAATTATGACAGAAAGAAGGATATTTTATGAAGAATTATAGAAAGGGTTTCACGCTCATTGAATTTATAATCGTTGCGGCTGTTGTCGGAGTTTTGTCAGAGATGATGCTTTTCACAAATCTCGAAGCAGCTTACTCATCAAAGGCAAGCGATATTATTATAAATTTGAAAAATATAAAATTTCTTGCACGCGCTTATTATTCCGAGAGCATGGACGTTTACAGCCCTGAACTTGAGCCGGATTTACCAAATAAAATTACAAAACATTTATCTAAATATTTGGGCGGCAATGCTGAAGATTTAGATAATTACTATATAAAAGTCGACAATAATAAAAATTTCTGGTGGGTATGCTATAAAAATGTTGATGATAATATTCGCGGGAAACTCATTAATAAAGCTAAATCCGCAGGCTTGAAAGATACAAATTTATCGGATTTCGGAACTTCCGAAAGTAATATAGTAACTCTTCAAATAAATTAGCCTGACGGACAGTCAGAAAATGAGGAATTAGGAATGGAAAAATTTTTACTGCAACACTTTTTCTGCAAATTTGTCGAACGCCGCAAGCCCTTCCGGATTTCTCTTATAAACTCCGCTGTCCGTCAAAACTTGAGCGAAAACATGTCCGACTTCATCGCGCAGAATTTTTTTAATATTATCCTGGCCGCTCAAACCGTCATATTTTTGTCTTAAAGTTTTATACCAAACTTCATGAATTTCAAGTTCGGACGGCAGAGAATTTTTATTTTCAAGCCACGCCGTCTGCATTTTTTCAAGAGCAGTTTTCAATCTTGCAGGCAATACTGCCAAGCCCATGACTTCAATTAAGCCGATATTTTCTTTTTTAATATGATGAACTTCAGCATGAGGGTGAAAAATTCCAAGCGGGTGCTCTTCGCTCGTCCGGTTATTGCGCAAAACTAAATCTATTTCAAAATTTTCGCCCTGTCTGCCGTCAGGCATGACGTTTCGTCTTGCTATCGGCGTTATAGTATTGTGTGCTTCACCGTCAGAATTCGCTAAAATTCCTACGCTTTCATCTGAATATCCGCGCCACTCTGACAAAATTTTTTCAGATAAATCCGTGAGTTTTTCGGGATTTTTCGACGAAAGTCTTATCGCTGACATCGGCCACTTAATTCTACCGGCTGTAATTTCTGAATCTTTAAGCCCGTAAAATTTTTCAATAGGAGCGTTATTCATTGCAAAAATATATCTTCCGCCCTGATAATGATCGTGTGAAAGAATTGAGCCGCCGACAATCGGCAGATCCGCGTTAGAGCCTGCAAAATAATGCGGAAATTCCTCGATGAACGCGAATAAATTTTCAAAAGTTTCACGCGAAATCAACATCGGCACATGATTTTTATTTAAGATTATGCAATGTTCATTATAATAAGCATAAGGCGAGTACTGAAAATACCACTGCCGTCCGTGTAAATTCAACGGGATTAATCTTATATTCTGTCGCGCCGGGTGTCCGTGATGACCGTAAAAGCCCTCATTTTCTTTGCAGAGAAGGCATTTAGGATAGCCCGAAGGTTTTATAGTTTTTGCCTTTGCAATGTCGCGCGGGTCTTTCTCCGGCTTAGTCATGTTGATAGTTAAATCAAGTTCGCCGAAATCTGTTGAAGTTTTCCAGCAGATATTTTTTGCCGTTCTTTCCGAGCGTATGTAATTTGAAGAAACTCCTAAATCATAAAAATATTCCGTAGCTTTGACGGGCGAAATTTTTTCAAGTTCCCGGAATTTTTCAATAACGTCTGACGGGCGCGGCGTGAAAACTCCCATTAATTTAGTGTCGAGTAAATCTCTTTCGTCGCGGGTGTTTTCAGCTAAATTATTTTCACATGCCCAGTCTAAAATTTTTTCGAGAATACTATCCGGCGATTTTGAATAATTTTGATTTAGCGTTTCGTCTTCAAATTCAAAATTATTCAGCCCTAACAGGCCGATTAAAGAATTAGCAGCCCAAATTTTATCTTCAGGCGTTATTAATTCATGATAAAGAGCAAACGAAATTAAATTATTAAGTTCATGATTGATATTAATCATAAAAATTCCTCACTCCTAACTCCTCACCTTAAAACCTTTGCGCGTTTGCGCGTGCTTAATTTTTATTTTCATCATAAAACTAAGCGCGTGAAAAAATCCCTAACCCCTCACCTCTAACCCCTAACTATTCTAAAATCATAGCGTCATAAAGAGCTTTAATAGTTTTGTCAAAATCTTCGTCATGAACTCCGATGATTATGTTCAAATCGTCCGCGCCCTGATTAATCATTTGGACTTTAACTCCGATTGAAGCAATAGCGTCAAAAATTCGGGCGAAAATTCCTTTTACTGTTCCCATTCCCACGCCGACAACAGCAATTAAAGCCAAGTCTCTTTCAACCGTGATTTTTTCGGGATTAATGGCGGCGTTGAGGTCCTTAATAATTTCCTCGCGTTTAAGGTCAAACATGGGATTTTTAAGGACGACAGCGAAATTATAAATCCCTGAAATATAATGCTCACATGAAATTCCGCGCCTTGAGAAAACGTTAAAAATTTTCTCGCCTAAGCCGTGCATTTTGTTGAGGCCGATTTTATTAATTCTTAAAATCCTGTAACTCTTACGGCCTGAAATACACGCCGCGATTTTTCTGTCTGTTCCTTCGGGAAGTTCTGTTGAAACGAAAGTTCCCGGGTCTTCGGGGTGGAAAATATTTAGAATGTTCAAAGGCACTCCGGAATCTCTCAGCATTAACATAGCTTCTTCATGGACTGCTGTAATTCCCATGTAAGAAAGTTCGATTAATTCGCTGTAAGTTACGTTGCGGATTTTCGCGGATTTTTCGACTAAAGACGGGTCAGCGATATAAATTCCTCTGTGGTTCGTCCATTTTTCATAAAGGCTTGCCCCTAAAACTCTCGCTATACTTGCTCCGGCTCCATCGCCGCGAGCGGCAGTCATTAAAATTCTATTGCCCTCGAGAGCACCGTAACCGCCGGGAATAACAACGTTTGAAGTTTTAGATAAAATCTGTGAAATTGCCGTGAGAGTTTGAGTTTCGTTGAGCGTTCCGTCATTGTTGAAGAAAAATAATTTTGCAGCGTCAACAAAATTCCAGCCGAGATAAGCCGCTAAAATTTTCGCGATTATGTATTCTCCGCGACTTGCTATCATATCGCGGCTCTTTCCGAATAATAAAGTTTTATTTAACTCTGCGATTTCTCCGGCGATATTAAAATTAATTCCTAAATCGTTTACGATTTCTTCAAAACGGGTTTGAATATCCGTGAGAGTGTCTTGAAAACTTTCACGCGATTCATATTTAGAATAGAGAATATAAAGCAGATCTCTGATTTGAATTTCGTCAGGATTAACTCTTCCCGGTGCTGACACAACTACATAACGGCGGCGCGGATCTGATTTTATAATCTCAGCCGTCTGTTTAATTCTTTCTGCGTTGGCCATTGCCGAGCTTCCAAACTTTGAAACAATGATGTCCGTATCCATGGGGGCGGAGTCTCCTTTTCTATAATTAACCTCTGGATTTGAAGCTGATTTTAACACGTGATTAACAAATTTGCGTGCGTGATTATAATTAATTTATAAAAAAATTTTAAGGGAGAATCAAAATTTGCTTGTAAGTTCAAAAGAATTATTAGACGACGCTTTGAAAAATCATTATGCCGTCGGAGCTTTTAACGTTGAAAATATGGAAATGGTCTTAGCTGTCTTGGCCGCCGCTGAAGAAACTAATTCGCCTGTAATAATGCAGACGACTCCGGGAACGCTTAAATATGCGGGCGTTGATTTTTATTTCGCAAACATTAAAGCCGCCGCTCAAAGAACTAAAATTCCTGTAGTCTGTCATCTTGATCACGGAAATAGTTTTGAGTTAGCTATTCAGGCTTTTCACGCCGGATATACTTCAATAATGATTGACGGGAGCAAACTTCCTTTTGAAGAAAATATCGCGCTGACGCGTTCAATCGTTGATGTCTGCCACGCCGGAGATATTCCTGTTGAAGCTGAATTAGGCCGTGTCGGAGGCAAAGAAGACGACCTCGACAACACTAAGAGCAAAAATCCTTTCACAGACCCTCAAGAAGCCGCTGAATTTGTCGAAAAAACGGGCTGCGATTTTCTTGCTGTCGCTGTAGGAACTGCGCACGGAGTTTATAAGGGCGTTCCTCAAATTAATTTTGAAGTCTTAACGAAAATTCATGAACTCGTGAAAATTCCTTTAGTTCTTCATGGGACTTCAGGCGTACCGGAAGACCAAGTTATTAAGTGTATTAATTTGGGAATGTGCAAAGTTAATTACGCTACGGATTTGAGAATTGCTTACACTCACGGAGTTAAAGAATATATCAAAGGCAGTCCGGACGGCTTTGACCCTAAGAAATACGGGGCTTTCGGAATGGACGAAGTTAAAAATTACGTCGTTCAAAAAATGAATTTACTAAAAAATTAAAAAAATATTTAGCAATTAAATCAAGTAATAAGTTATAATCTTAGGCATTAAAAAAATCCAAAAAATAAATATCAGGGAGGTAAATTTTTTATGTGGCTTTTCTTAGTATTTATAACTCTTGTTTTCGGAGTTTTAGCCGGTCTTTATGCTTGGACAGTTTATCAGAAACTCGAAGAAAATCAGATCGGTCATCCCCGCGTAGCTGAACTTTCAAGCATTATTCACGGCGGTGCTATGGCTTTCTTAAAGAAAGAATATACGTGGCTTGCTCCGTTTGTCGGTGTTGTTGCTCTTTTACTTGTTGCGGCACTCGGGCTCGGTGCAGGTTTTGCGTTTATTTTAGGAGCTCTTTGCAGTGCTACGGCAGGCTATATCGGAATGTATGTCGCTACAAATTCAAACGGAAGAACAACTTACGCGGCTCTTCAGGGTATTCAGGCGGCTGAAGCTGAAAATCCTGCTCCTGCTGCTGCTCCGGCGTTTTCAACTGTAAAAGTTGATGACGATGACGAAGAAGCCCCCGTTAATGCAGAAATCGCGTCTCCTGCTCCTGCTGTCGAAGTCAAGAAAGAAGAAGCAAAAGGCGGAATGATTAACGCTGCCGGACAGGCTCTTGAAGTTGCTTTCTCAGGCGGAAGCATTGTCGGAATGGTAGTCGTAGGGCTCGGCTTAATCGGTCTTGCAGTTGCTTATTTATTCTTGAATGATGTTACTGCTCTTACGGCTTTTGGAATGGGAGCAAGTTCAATCGCTTTATTTGCCCGTGTAGGCGGAGGAATTTACACAAAGGCCGCTGATGTCGGTGCTGATTTAGTCGGAAAAGTTGAAGCCGGTATTCCTGAAGACGACCCTCGAAACCCTGCAGTTATTGCCGACAACGTAGGCGACAACGTAGGCGACATTGCAGGAATGGGCGCGGACTTATTCGAGAGTTATGTAAACTCGATTTTAGCGGCTATGGCTATCGGAGCGGTTTATACATTTACGCCCGGCGTTGCAGACAGCCAGCTTGGACTTTGGGGAATAGGTTTCCCGATGTTCTTAGCGGCTTGGGGAGTTTTTGCTTCAATAATCGGCTGTATGATGATCTCTCAAAAGGCTCAATTCTCTTCGCAGGTTAGAACAATCGCTAAAAAACTTCCGGGAATGGCTGACGTTATTAAACGCATTGAAGACGGAGACGCTGCTTTTGCCCTTAGAACAGGGACATTTGTAGCAGGCGGCTTGATGATTGCCGGAACTTTTGTCTTGAGCATTTTATTCTTCTTCACACATTCCTTGAGCGTATTTTTATCAGTTACGTCAGGAGTTTTAGCAGGAATTTTAATCGGAGTTGTTACAGAAATTTACACGTCCGGCGATTATAAATTTGTCCGGAAAGTAGCAGAGAGTTCTAACACAGGAACAGCGACAGTAATTCTTTCAGGACTTTCGCTCGGAATGATGTCAACGGGAATTCCTGTAATTTTAATCTGCCTTTCAACTTTAATCAGTTTCTATCTTGCAGGAATGTTCGGTGTTGCAGTCGCGGCTGTCGGTATGCTTTCAATCACGGGAATTTCTTTAAGTGTTGACGCTTACGGACCTATTTCAGATAACGCGGGCGGTATCGCTGAAATGAGCGAACTTCCTGAAGGCGTTAGAAAAATCACCGATCATCTTGACGCAATCGGAAACACTACGGCAGCAATGGGCAAGGGGCTTGCTATCGGTTCAGCGGCTTTAACGGCTCTTGCGCTTTTCGTAGCTTACTCGCAGGCGGCCAAGATTGATAAGATTGATATTATGAATCCTTATGTAATCGTCGGCTTATTAATCGGCGGTATGCTTCCGTTTATTTTCTGCGCTCTTTCGATTGAAGCAGTTAGCAAGGCAGCAGGCTCAATGATTGAAGAAGTCCGCAGACAGTTCCGTGAAATCGCAGGAATTATGGAGGGCAAAGGCAAACCGGATTATGAGCGCTGTGTTTCAATTTCAACTCACGCGGCATTAACTCAAATGATAATTCCGGGAGTTATGGCTATTGTTGTTCCTGTTCTTGTAGGATTTTTGCTCGGCAAAGAGGCTTTAGGCGGTCTTCTTGGCGGTGCTATTGTTACGGGCGTTATGATGGCTTTATTCATGGCGAACTCCGGCGGAGCATGGGACAACGCTAAGAAATACATCGAAGAAGGACATTTCGGCGGCAAAGGCTCAGAAAACCACGCTGCTGCAGTTGTCGGCGATACAGTCGGCGATCCTTTCAAAGATACGGCGGGCCCTGCTCTTAATATCTTGATTAAATTAATGACGGTCGTGGCATTAGTGCTTGCTCCGTTGTTCTAAAGAAATTTTTTACAAACGCGCTCTCGTAAAGAGGACGCGATTTTTTTTATGCACAAAAAATGAGGAGCTAAGAAAAATTAATTTCTAAACTCCTCATTATTATTTCTTAATTCCTAATTTAATTTTAGCCCATTGTGTCCCAGCTTTGAGCCTCTTCAAGATTATCGCTGCCCGTGAGATATAACTCTTTCGGAACTCCGATAACAACAAGACCCGATTTAGGATCAACAAAATAATGTTTCGCGTCTTCCGCAGGGTCTTCGCCGATGACTGTACCGTCCGGGATAATATTATGACCGTCAATAATTGCGCGTTTAATTTTGCAGTTATGACCGATTACAACATCGTGGCCGATGATACTTTCTTCAACTGAACTTCCCGACTGAACGAGACAGTTGCGTGCAAGGACTGAATTTGAAACGTTAGCACCGAAAATTCTGCTGCCTTCCGAGAGCATGACCCTGTTAATGTTGCAGGGGTGTCCGTCATCAGGATAGCAGTATGAGGGGGGATCTCCGAATGATACTGTTCTAATCGGCCACATAGGGTTATAAAGAGTCATTTCTGATTCATGTCCAATTAATTCCATGTGAGCCTGCCAGTAAGCCTGAAGAGTTCCTACATCGCGCCAGTAAGGCTTATCAGTTCTCCACTGATGGACTAATTCAGTCTCTGCTGACGGGTGGGGAAGAACGTTTGTCGAGAAGTCATAAGCACAGACTTTCATTCCGTGAGCGACAAGGTTAGGGATAATATCTTTGCCAAAGTCGTGGCTTGATTCTTTCATAGCGTCATCTGTCAAAGAGTCTTCAAGGACTTTACGCTCAAAGACATAATTTCCCATTGAGACATAAGAATAGCCGGGCTTGTCGGGAATTTCAGGCGGATTTTTAGGCTTTTCCATGAACTCTAAAATTCTGCCTTTTGCGTCCGTTCTGATACAGCCGAACTGCCACGCTTCTTCGACAGGAACAACGTTAGCAGCGATTGTAACATCAGCGTGCTGTGCCATGTGCCAGTCTATCATCTGGGAAACGTCCATTTTATAAATATGGTCGGCGGCAAAAATGCAAACTCTGTCGGCTCTGTAGCGCGTAATCATATGTAAGGCTTGATAAACCGCGTCTGCTGTACCTTGAAACCAGTGTTCGCCGCTCCACATCTGAGCAGGGATTGTAGTTACGAAGAAGTCTCTGCCGCGCATAGCTCCTCCAAACTGCCAGCCGCGTTCAATATGTTCGCTTAGAGATTGGCTCTTAAACTGAGTGAGAACATAGACTGAATAAATACCGCTGTTAATTAAATTAGAGAGAGCGAAGTCAATGATACGATACTTTGCGGCGAAGTAAACTGCAGGCTTTGCGCGATAACGTGTCAAGGGCATTAAACGCTCGCCTTTACCGCCGGCTAAGACTATACCCAAAACTCTTCCGTGTTTGCCTGTATACATATAAAACTTACCTCCTTTTATTTTTAAGTAGGAATTAGGAAGTAGGAAGCAGGAAGTTTTTTAACTCCTCACTCCTAACTCCTCACTCCTAACTGTTTCTCATTGCATTAAATCTTCATACATTTCCTTATAAAGACCGGCTGATTTGTCCCAAGTGAAATCTTCTCTCATTTCCTCGAGCATTATGTTTTTCCAAGCCTCTTTATCACTGTTATAACGGTCAATAGCGCGTCTTAAAGCCCACATCATTCCGTCAACATCGCAGGTTAAGAAAGTGAAGCCGTTTCCGCCTTCGGGTCTGTCAACGTCAAAGACTGTATCTTTCAAGCCGCCGACTTCACGGACTACAGGAACAGTGCCGTATCTCATTGAAATCATCTGCGACAATCCGCAAGGCTCAAACACTGACGGCATTAAGAAAATATCTCCGCCCGCGTAAAGCATATGCGATAAAGGTTCGTCATAGCCCTTAAATAATTTAATGCTGTCGGGATACATTTCTGCGGCGTTGTTTAAGCCGTTTTCAATCCAGTCTTGGCCGCTTCCTAAGATTAATAATTTCGCGCCTGTTTCGGCGATTTGTTCTGCGGCATTGAAGACCATGTCGAAGCCTTTTTGCTCAACGAGACGGCTCACGCAGACTATAACAGGAGCTTGAGTATTCGGGTCAAGTCCTGCGCGCTGTAATAATGCCTGTTTGCAGGCTGCTTTGCCCTTTAAGTCTTTAACGCTGAATTTCGCGGGGATTGATTTATCTCCGTTAGGATCCCAGAATTTAGTATCGAGACCGTTGATAATTCCGCGAAGTTTGCTGCGCTGCTGATATAAAATTCCTGAAAGTTCGCGTGTTGACTCGTAAGTCTGAATTTCGCTTGCGTAAGTCGGTGAAACAGTGCTGACTGCCGTAGCTGAAACTATGCCGCCCTTCAATAAATTAACCTGTCCGTAAAATTCCATCGTTGAGGAATTAAAGCTCCAAGGCTCAAGTCCCGAAGCATCAAGGAAAGGATACGGTTCAAAAACTCCTTGATAAGCAACGTTATGAAGAGTCATGATACTTTTTCCGCCGGTCTGACGGTAATGCCTGTGCCACGCAAGAGCACAAGGTAAAAATGCTGATGTCCAGTCGTGGCAGTGGTAAATATCAGGTGTCCAGTTTACAGCCTCTTTAAGTTCCAGCGCCTGCATGCAGAAAATAGCGAACGGTGAAGCCGTCCAGAAATTAAGCTGATTAGGATACATATCTCCTGCATAATCTTCTGAATTAAGGAAATATGTCGTAACGCCGTTCACTTCGGCCTTGATAATGTTAGCGGAATGAATACGCCAATCGTAAGCCGCGTAGACTTTAGAACGTACTGCTGTTGTTTTTACGCCCGCAGCCTCTAATTTCTCAAGCACGCCCGGCCAAGCCGGAGTAACAACCCGGACATCAACGCCGACCTGGCTTAAAGCCTTAGGCAATGATCCCGCAACATCACCAAGCCCGCCGACTTTTGAAAACGGAGCAAGCTCTGTCGTAACAAATAACACTTTCAAAGCATTACTGCTATTTTTTACTGCCATTATAAATAAACTACATTCCTTTCGTTATAGTGAGGAATGAGGAATGAGAAATGAGGAATTTTTTTTACTCCCTGTCTGCCGACAGGCAGGCCTCACTCCTAACTCCTAACTCCTAACTGTTTTTTACATGCCTCTGAAGTCAATCGAGTATGCTTTAGACGCGTATTCTCTGACAACTCTGTGAGTGTTAAAGAAACTTGCGTCAAGAGCAATCGTATGCTTCATCATATCAACCCATTTATCATGATGTTCGTAATAAGTGGGAATAACTTTCTTCTCAAGTTTTTCGTAAAGGTCAACAGCGTCAAGATTTTCATCATAATGAGCATCTGCGCTCGTCTCTGTCGGTTCAGGTCCGATTGACCAGCCTGTAACGTCTTCGATCCAGCCTTCAATCCACCAGCCGTCAAGGACTGAGAAATTCATGATGCCGTTCATTGCGCACTTCATTCCGGAAGTTCCGCTTGCCTCTCTGGGTCTGACGGGAGTATTGAGCCAAACGTCAACGCCCTGTGTTAAAAGGCTTGCGATTTCCATGTTGTAATTGTCCATGAAAACAATCGTTAAATCGTTTTCAAGTTCTTTAGCTGCCTTGCGGATTCTCTGCAAAAGTTTTTTGCCGCCGTCATCATGAGGGTGCGACTTTCCTGCAAAAATAAACTGGACTTTTTTATTTCCTGCAATTCTCTTGAGTCTAGCAACGTCAGTCAATAATAAATCAGCGCGTTTATAAGTCGCGGCGCGTCTTGCAAAACCTATAGTTAAAACATCGGGGTCAAGCTGAACGCCGTTAGTCTCAAGGATACGGGCGAAAAGTCTTAATTTTGAAGCCTGATGAGCTGCCCAAACTTCCTGATTAGGAATAGTAAGAGCCTGAACAAGTCTACCCGGGTCAAGTTCCCAGCCCGGAATATGTTTGTTATAAAGTTTTCTCATTCCGGAACTTATCCAAGTAGTCGGGTGAATACCGTTCGTAATCCAGTCTACAGTTTCCATTTTGAACATATCGTTGCTGACTTCGGCGTGTTTTTTAGCAACTCCGTTGACGTAACGGCTGTAACGAAGTCCGAGCTCAGTCATAGAAACGCCCGGTCTGTCGGGTAACATTCTGTGAATAGTTGCTTTTGCATCGGGCGGGAAAACTTCATCAATCATTCCGAACTCAAAATAATCATGTCCGGCCGGTACAGGAGTGTGAGTAGTGAAAACAACCTGCTCGCGGATTTTGTCGGGGTCGTAATAGCCCTGCTCGCGCATTAATTCAAGAGTTAAAAATCCTGCGTGGCCTTCATTAAGGTGGAACGTGTCAATGTTCATGTAGCCAAGATCTCTTAACATTCTGAGCCCGCCGACACCTAAAATAAATTCCTGGCAAAGTCTGTAACGGTTATCGCCGCCGTAAAGATACCAGCATAATTTTCTGTCGTCCGGATGGTTAGGCTCGAAATCTGTATCTAAGAAATAAATCGGAAGCGGATAGCCTGTCGCGCCGATACATTCATAGACCCAAACACCTACTTGAATTTCACGGTCTTGAATAGTTAATTTAATTTTATTTGGCAAAAGAGTTAATTCCTTTGAAGGATCCCAAACAACGGGCTTTTCTTTCTGCCAGTCCTCCTGATTAAATTCCTGAACGAAATAGCCTTTTCTATATAAAAGCGTAACTCCGGCCATCGGCACACCCAAATCAGCAGCACTTTTGAGGATATCGCCTGCTAATACGCCGAGACCTCCGGAATATGTCGGAATTGACTCTTTAAGCCCGACTTCCATTGAGAAGTAGGCTACGGGGCGGAAGGCGGGATCGTTTTCCATTAGCGTCCGGAGAGAATTTCCGAGATCGCTTCTGTGTAGTCTTTGAATCATATTAATAGTAAGCTCCTTTCCGGTTTTTTAGCAGACGGGCGAAATTTGACCACCTGCAAGAAAATTTTTTGAAATGGATTTTCTTTATTATTGAGGCATTATCTCACAAAAAAAAGATTTTGGCGATTTTTATTTTATCTTATTGACATTCGCGCAAGGGGGGGTATTATGCAAACTACTTAATTTTTTTCCGCGTAAATTTTTCAAAAAAAATTTTTTTATTCAGGAGGTTTTAATTTATCATGAAAAAATTATTAACTTCGCTTGTGATTTCATGGCTCTTAATTTTCGCGTTAAGTTTTTCTGCGTCGGCTGATGTTCTTTATATTATTCAGGGCAAAGACTCCGCCTCTCTCGGCCTTATTAATAAAGATTCTTCCGGCAGCATTACGAACACTATAATCAGCAGCGATTTTGCCGTTTACACTTATGTCTTTTCTTTCAAACATAAGGGACAGAACAGAATTTTAATTGCTGAAAATCAGGACAGCAACGGCACGAATAAAATTTCGATTTACGACCCGGCTGAATTATCAAAAGTTTTAGCATCGGGCAATATTTCAACAAACTTGAACATAGTTCAAAACGTTGCTGAATTCGGAGATAATTTAATTTTAGCAGGCGACGGCATATATGACGGCAAAGGCTCAATAGTCGAGATTAATCCTGAAACTTGTGCGGTCGTCAATCAATTTGATTTTGGAGATATAAGCACTAATGACAATTATACCAAAGGCGAGATTGCTAATTTTGCACGTGCTGAAGTTCATAACGGAAAAATCTACGCAGGATTTGAGCAGGCACAATATGAAGGAACTAAACTTGCATGGAAACAATTTCTTGTCGAGGCCGACAGCGTGAGCAGTTTATCCGCAGCGTTCAAAGAAAACGAAAATTTCCCAACCCGTTACGCTATGCGCTCGTTGAATGATAATCTTTATATCAGCGGTTTTGACGGTAATAAAGGACTTTTCAAAGTAAATTCGCTTTCAAGTCTCGAAAAAATTATTGACGATGAGTCTTGGGATTTTGACACTGACGGCAGCAGCGGATTTTATTACTTAAAGCCTTATAACGGTTACATTCGATATTTATATCATTGGGACGGAACAAGCTCGAAAGAAATTTATGATGTCGGAGAATTTCCGGATCTTACTGAAAATTATAAAGAACTTGGCCTCCGCGAAAAAGGTCTCTTGATAACCGACGGCGTTAAATACGACAGCAAACTTAATTCAGTATTTTCGTTAAAAAAATCATATTCACAAAGCGTATGGACAGGAACTAATTTAATCGCGTTAGCACCGTCAAACGGAAACGTCTTGCAGGAAATTTCCGGCTGGGTAAGTTCTTTTGCGGTTGTTGAAAGTGCTTCATTGAATAAAGATGACGATGATGACGGCGATAGCGATACAACAACGGGCAGCAGTTCCGGCGGCGGCTGTAATGCCGGAGTGTCTTCGATAATGCTCGGGCTTTTAGCTGTTGCGTTCTTCAAAAAACATTAAAAACAATGAGGAGTTATAAAAACAAGTAGGAGTTAGGAAGTAGGAAGTAAAAAACTCACCCCTCACCCCTCACCCCTCACCCTAAAAAACCGTTGCTAATGCCTCAAATTTTAATTTTATTCTTAAAGTTCCATTCGAGAAAAAAAGCTAACTCCTAACTCTTTTTTATAAGTCCATTAAAGTTTTTGCGAGGTCATCGATTTCGTCAGAGTTGTCAATGTTATTTCCTTTACTATTTTCGCGGGCTTGAGCTGCTAAATTTGCAAGTCTTTCTTCTGAAGCAGGGTGAGAGTTAAAGCCGTTAGGTTCTGTCCCTAAATCATTTTCTTCAAATCTTTTCATAGCGTTAAAAAGTCCCCACGAGCTGTAATTAGCTTTGACTAAAACTTTAACTCCGTAATTGTCGGCTTCGGTTTCCTGTTCGCGGCTGAATTTGCTTTCTTTGAGTTCTAAATTTATATTCCCTACGGCTTGGGCTAAATCGTCGGCTTTTTCTAAATTCGCTTCCATTATTGAGCGCACAGTATCAGACAAAGCAAAATTATTATAATGTCCGAGTTTTATATGCCCTAACTCGTGGCCTAAAATCCCTGCAATTTCATTTTCAGATTCTAAAATTTCCA
>CAMVMK010000023.1 GCA_947168585.1 uncultured Fretibacterium sp. | reverse complement strand
CCGATTTTAATTCCCGTTAAATATTCGTAATACTGGGCGATTGCGCTGTGGTCTTTCTGACCGCCGTCGTGGTGGCTCATCCATTCAAAGACTTCTTGAACAGCTGCAGTCATCGGGACAGGAGCACCGACAGAGTGAGCGCAGTCAAGAGCGTTATTCAAGTCCTTAATATGAAGGTCAATCTTGAAGCCCGGTTTGTCGTTGCCTGCGATAATCATCGGGGCTTTTGCGTTCATTACTGTTGAACCTGCAAGGCCGCCCTTGATAGCCTCGAAAACTAATTGAGGATCTACTCCGGCTTTCTGAGCGAGCGTCATAGCTTCTGAAAGTGCTTGAATGTTGCAGGCTACGATAACTTGATTAGCTAATTTCGTTGTGTTTCCTGCTCCGACATCGCCGCAGCGGACAACTGACGAGCCCATTGCGCCAAGCATGGCTTTGAATTTGTCAAAAATTTCCTGCTTTCCGCCGACCATAATGCTTAATGAGCCGTCAATAGCTTTAGGTTCGCCGCCTGATACAGGAGCGTCAAGCATTTCAACGCCGAATTTAGCAAGTTCAGCGCAAATTTCTTTTGACGAAACGGGATTAATTGAACTCATGTCGATAAAGGTGCTGCCTTTTTTCATGTGAGAGGCTACTCCGTCCGCACCTAACATAACTTCTTTAACCTGAGGACCGTTCGGGAGCATTGTAATGACAACTTCGGCAAATTCAGCGACTTCTTTGTAAGAGCCTTTTTTAGCTCCGGCTTCGACAACAGGGTCGCACTTGGCCATGTTGCGGTTTGAAACCATGACTTCATAGCCTGCTTTCACGAGGTTGATAGCCATAGGCTTGCCCATAATTCCCATTCCGATAAATCCGACTTTCATAATAAAAAAATTCCTTCTTTCAATTTTTAATTTCTTAAATTTTACGTTATAGGCGCAGGGTTGAAAATACATAAATCATTCTCAAGTCCGTACTGTTCCGTGTAAGGTTTAGCACGTCCGCTGGCAACGTCAAGAATAAATTTGAAAAGTTCTTCGCCCTGTTCCGCAATAGTTTTTTCACCGACAGCAGCAGGCCCCGCGTTAAAGTCTATTATATCCGGCCATTGAGCTTTCATTTCGTTTCTTGAACAAACTTTTATAACAGGTGCAGCAGCAAGCCCGTAAGGAGTTCCGCGCCCCGTCATGAAAACTTGAAGCCCTATCCCTGAAGCTAACTGGCAGGGGCCGCAGACTAAATCTGATGCAGGAGTAGCCGCAAAAATTTCGCCGTGTTTCGTAGGCTTTTCGCCCGGCGATAAAACTTCAACTATAGGAGATGTCCCGGACTTAGCGATTGAACCCATAGATTTTTCAATTATATTCGAGAGTCCGCCTTTTTTGTTGCCCGGTGTTGTGTTAGCTCCGCGATCGACTCCGCCGTCTTTGAGATATTTATCATACCATTTCATTTCTTGGACGAGACGGGCTCCGACTTCGTCATTAATGCAGCGTTCAGCTATAAATTGAACACCGTCGCGGACTTCCGTAACTTCCGAAAATAAAACCGTTCCGCCTCCCGAGACGATTAAATCAGCAGCATAGCCCGCTGTAGGGTTAGCCGTAATCCCCGAAAAAGCGTCAGAGCCTCCGCACTGCATACCGATTAATAAATCGCTTAAAGACAAAGTCTCGCGCTTGCGTTCATTCAAAATTTTTAATTTTTTCTCGGCCATTGTCATAATAGCGTTAATGATTTTGTCAAAACCTTGATAATCCTGCAAAATAATTACATTTTCAGGAGTGTTTAATTCCGGAAATTTTTCGCAAAATCTATCGACCGTAAATTTTTCACAGCCTAAAGAAACTAACATAAACTGACCGCCGAAATTCGGGTGAAGAGCGATATTTCTTAAAATTCTCTGAGGAACTTTAGCTTCAGGAGCGTCAATAGCAACTCCGCAGCCGTAAGGGTGATTAATAGCTATAACGCTGTCAACGTTAGGATATTTCGGCAGAATTTCATTTCTGATTCTTTGAACAGCTACGTTCAAAACTCCTGCAACGCATTGAACTGTAGTATTAATCGCTAAAATATTCCGTGTTCCTGCCGGGCCGCCGTTTGGATTTTTATAACCTTCCCAAGTTTTTACAGGAGGTTCAGGAAGATTTTTTTTGATATTCACGGCGAATTTCATTTTATCTAAATCCGGAGCAGGAGCCATTTTCAAATTTTTCTCGTTAATCCAACCGCCCGAAGGCATATTTTCTAACATTGTCCCTAAAACTACGCCGTAACGGACAACTTCACCGCCAGCCGGAATATTTTTAAGCGCAATTTTATGAGCCTGCGGAATGTCGCAGACTGTTACGACTCCGGGCAAAACTTCCGTGCCTTTAGTAATATCGCGGATAGCAATAGCAACGTTATCTCTTTCATGAATTTTTATGCAAAGAGATGCCATGACAGCCTCCTTTTTTATAATTAAATTTATTTTGAGTTTTTAATTATGGATTATTATAGCAAAAAGGCGTGTAACTTAAATTTTTAGAGAAAATTTCAGCATGAAAAAACGTCTCCAATTTTAGGAGACGTTCACTGATTTTCTAAACACTATCGAAGTAATGTTGTAAGCAGATTTCCTTCGCCAATTCTACTGCCGTATTTATCGTACGTATACTTGCCGTCAAAATAGCCGAGCCTGGTGCCATATTTGTCATAGATTACTTCTCGATTACTTTCAGTCTTAATTTCACCAATCTTAGTACCGTACTTGTCTTTCAAAACCTGATTAGCGAAAGCCGGGCTGCACATGATTACTAATAACAGAATGAAAGCTAAAACCTTTATCATTTGAATACCTCCTGACTATAAATCTTAATGTAATTTTACCCCCCCCCAATTATTGTCAAGGGGCAAGGGATAAACATAAAAAAGTCAGGATTTTTATAACTTAAATTTCATTCGCAATAAGATCATCAAGAGTCTGACGCTTGGCAACTTCACGCGCTTGGCCGTTCTCAACGAAAACTACAGCAGGTCTTTGAAGACGGTTATAATTGCTCGACATGCTGAAAGTATAAGCTCCTGAATTATAAAGCGCGATAATATCTCCGGCTTTAAGGCTCGGGAGTTTAGCATCGTCAATTAAAATATCGCCCGACTCACAGCATTTTCCTACAACAGAAAATTTTTTATCGGGATTAATAACAGGAGCGTCAATATCTTCAACTTTTACGGCCTCGTATTCAGCTTGATAGAGAGCGTAACGCGGATTATCGGCCATTCCTCCGTCAACTGCAACATAAGTAAGTTCGGGAAGTTCTTTGATGTTCTCGACTTTATAGAGAGTTATTCCGGCCTCTGAAATTACCCAGCGTCCGGGCTCAATGATAATTTCAGGGACTTCGAGATTATATTTTTTGCAGTCGTTATAAAGCAATTTCATCATCGGGTCTGTAAAATCTGCGCACTTAACCGGCGACACTGAGGGATTAATAACAGCCCCGAAGCCTCCTCCGCAATTTAATTCGTGAGTAGTGAAGCCGAAAGTATCTTTTAATTTTTTCACTAACTCTAAAGTTTTTTCAAGACCTTTAACGTTGTCATCGGGGTCAAAAAGCTGTGAACCTACGTGAAAATGCAAGCCTCTTAAATCAAGATTTTCGCTCGCCATAGCGTATTTAATCGAGTAATTCAGCATTGAACCCTCAGAAATATCGACAGGCAGGCCGAATTTGCTGTCAGTCGCGCCGGTTGCAATATAAGCGTGAGTGTGAGCGTCAACGCCCGGAGCAACACGGATTAAAATTTTCTGCTTAATGCCTTTATCGCGTGCAAATTTTTCAATAGTTTTTAATTCGTCCGGATGATCTATGATGATCCGCCCTACTCCGGAATTAACAGCAAAAGAAATTTCCTCATGGCTTTTAGCGTTGCCGTTCATTTCGATTTTTTCAGCCGGAAAATCTGCTTTCAATGCCGTGTAAAGTTCTCCGATAGAAACGACATCGAGGCCGAGCCCTTCGTCTTTAATCAGCCGCGCCATTTCTTTAACTAAAAATGCTTTGCTTGCGTAACGTACCGTAGTATTTTCCCAGCGTTCCATAAAAGTTTCGCGCAGTTCGCGGCATCGTGATTTAATTATTCCTGTATCGTAAACATATAAAGGCGTGCCGAAATTTTTTGCTAATTCAAGACAATCAACGCCGCCCCAAGTAAGCCGTTCCATTTTAGAATTTCCTTTCTATAAACAAAATAAATCATTTTTTTAAGAAGAGCAGGAAATTTTTTTAACTCCTAACTCCTCACCCCTAACTCCTAACTCTTAATCGTGTTATTATTTGCAGAATTATACATTAAGGAAAAGAATATGATTAAATTTTCAGAATGGGAAGAACAATTTTTTAGAAAATCATCGAACGAGCCGGGACTGACGGTTTTATTTCCGTCGCGCGAAATTTATTTTTCAGACGGGCTTCTTAAGACTATGAGGCTCGAAAATTCAACGTGTCCGAAAACTTTAGATCAATGGTACGAACTTTGCAGGCCGTCGGATCACATGAAAATTTCAAAGTTAGAGGAAATTATTTATAAATCCCGCGAAAATTTTTTCTCGATTACCCGTGAATTATATTGCGGAGACGGAGTTTATAGAAATTTCAGGCTTGATGCTTTCATTCAGCGCGATAATGACGGAAGACCGGCGAAATTATACGGCCAAGAAATTTTAGCTCTTAACGCTTGGCTTTCAGAAGCTGAAGACGGCGATAAATTAGAATTAAAAGACGACTCGGGGCGCGTAAAAATTTTAGAAGCCCTGCGTGTCGCCGGGACAATGGTTTTTAATGACGTTTCAATGATTGAAGATTTAGAGCGCGAAAATTTAATTTTGAGGCATGAAATTTCACGGAGAATTTTCTCGCCGTTCCCTGAGCCGTTAAAAATTTTGAAAAATTCAGGCCGTGAAGATTTTATTTTTGATTTCTTGAATGAAAATTTAGACTCGGCATTAAAAATTATTCCTGCAAATTTAGAGTTAAGAAACTTGAAAAATTCCTTAAATTCACCGTGCTTAAATATCGGCGTTACAGGCTTGTCCGGCGGCGGTAAATCGTCATTGATAAACGCTTTCACGGGCGAAAAAATTAACGTTAAAGATATTCCCGTTATTTATCACGAGGGCGAAAAAAAATCCGCGAAAATTTTTTATCAAGACGGCCACATTATAGAGTTAGGCCTCCCGCAAAGCGGCGTGAGGAGTGAGGCGTTAGGAGTTATTGATAAAGCTGTTCAAATCGAAATTTCTATCCCGGGAGCATTAATCCCCGAAGGAATTTGCCTTATAGATATTCCGGGCTGGGATTGTCTTAAGGGGCGTGGAAACTGGAAAAATATTTTTCAGGAACTTGATTTTATAATTTACGTTCTGCCTGTGCGGTCGAGATTAAAAGGCAGCGACTATAAATTATTAGACGAGTTAAAATCTCAAAACGATAAAATAATTTTCGTGCTTTCAAAAATTGATTTAGAGACTTCCGACACTGAAGCAGGCCAAGTTATAAAAACTCCTGAAGAAAAAATTTTGAGCAATATCGAAGCAGTTAAAAACGAAATTAAAAATTTTAATAATCTCGATGTTGAAGTTATCCCGGTGTCTGCAAAAATAGCGGCTGAAAATTTCTTCAGCAGAAATTCCGACGAATGGAAAAATTCAAATATTGAGAGCGTCATTGATACCGTTAAAAATTTCAGCGAAAATTTACGCGAAAAAATTTTAATTTTACGTGCCGGACGGGTCTTGAAAATCCTCGAAAATTCTCAAAATCCGCAGTTAGAGCCCGTTATTAAAAATTTGCAACATTTAGGAATTAAAAACGAAATTAAAATCCCCGAAACAAAATTTAATTTTAATTTTTCTCATGCAGAGCCGGAAAAACATTTGCTTTCTTCGTTAATAACTTCAATGCGTGAACACGGTTTTAAGGGAAGATTTTTCTCGCTTAGTTCTTTTGAAGGTAAACGCCGTGCAGTTTTGCTCGGAGCAGATAGAAACATGAGCATAAAATTATTTGCGCGTTTATCTCATAATTTGAGGCTCGAAAACGATTTTGACGAAATTGAAAATAAAAATGAATGGCTCTGCGCGGGTAATTCTGCGCATTTTGACTGTAAAAAATTAGAATCTCAGGCTTTATCGAAAGACGAAAATATTTTGATAGCACCGCCGGACTATTTATTAAATTCGGATTTTCACTGGAAAAAAATTTTTAGTGATTACACGGCTGTAGTCAACGTTGATTTAGCGAGGCTTGAGTCGGGGCTGTCTGATTTAATTTATTCTCCTTATGCAGCGAATTTAGCGCGGTCAAAATGGATTTTGTCGTTCCCTAACGCTGCTTTGCTTAACGGCGAGTCTAACGTCAGCATTGAAGATTTGAAAAACGGGATTAAAAATTTTTCCGAGACTAACGGCTTAAAAATTCCTGAGATTTTTATCTTTGAGAACTATACGATTTTCTAAAAAAATTTTTTTCGCGGAACTTGATGACGAGAATAAAAAATTAAGATTTTTTGAGTGGAAAAATGAGTGGAAAAATATTTTTTACTTTTATTTTTGAATTATTTTTTTAATTATACTACAATATAAAATTATGAAAATTATAATTGATACACCGAAATTTTTACAAGCTGAGTTTTTTATGCGCGATGAAGAAGTAACTAAAAGCGAACTGCCTTTAGTTGAACCGAAACAAGTTCATGAGAACAGAATTTTAATTGTCGATGAATTGACTGTAAATAAATATGCTTTGCCGCAATGTCCTGAAGCTGACGGAATTTTTTTGCGGACTCGAAATGCTGAAGCCTCGCTGAGGTTTGCTGACTGCGTGCCGGTTTTACTTTGGAACGAAAATTCCGCGATGATTTTACATTCAGGCTATAAAGGCACGATTTATCAAATTGTTCCAAAAGGCGTGCTTTTATATTACGATTTCGGCGAAAAAATCAGAAATCTTCACGCATGGATAGGCCCCTGCATAGGCCGTGCTAATTACGCAAGAAATATGTATAACGATAAATGGACATCTAGGGGGCTTTCGTCATTCAGTTATAAAAATATGGACATTGACAAAGCAAACGAGAAGATTTATTTTGATTTAGCCGGAGAAATTAAATTGAAGTTATACAAGATCGGACTTGAAGAAGAAAATATTACTCTCTCCGGCATTGATACGTTTGAAGATCCGAATTGTTATTCTTACCGGCGCGGCGATAAGACTGAACGGATGACGCTGAAAATAAGATTACTTCCGTCCTCACTTTTCTGATAAAATATTCTAAAATATTGACGAGGGGGAATAAAATTGCAGACGGTTAAAAAAATGACAATGACGCAAAAAATTTTAGCGGCTCATGCAGGACTTGACGAAGTTCACGCCGGTCAGTTAATTCAAGCTAAATTAGATTTAACGCTCGGCAACGACATAACCGCACCCGTAGCTATAAATGAATTTGAAGCGGCTGGTTTCGATAAAATTTTCGACAAAAATAAAGTCGTTTTCGTAATGGATCACTTCACTCCCAACAAAGATATTAAATCTGCCACTCAATGCAAACAGTGCAGGACTTTTGCAAAAAGATTTAATCTTAGTAATTTCTTTGATGTCGGCACTATGGGCATTGAACACGCTCTTTTGCCTGAACAGGGTCTTGTTGCTCCGGGCGAGGCAATAATCGGAGCGGACAGCCACACTTGCACTTACGGAGCTGTAAACGCTTTTTCAACAGGAGTAGGCTCAACGGATTTGGGCGCGGCTATGGCGGTCGGCTATACTTGGTTCAAAGTTCCTGCGGCTATAAAAGTCAACGTAACAGGCAGGAAAAAAGAATTTGTATCCGGCAAAGATTTAATTTTGTATTTAATCGGCAAAATAGGCGTTGACGGAGCATTATATAAATCTCTCGAATTTGCAGGAGACGGACTTAAAGAACTTTCAATGGCCGACAGATTAACTATTGCAAATATGGCTATCGAAGCAGGCGCAAAAAACGGTATTTTCCCCGTTGATGATATTACCCGCGAATATCTCAAAGACCGCGTTAAACGCTCGTGGACAGCTTACGACCCCGACGGCGATGCAGAATATGAAAGTGTTGTTGAGTTAAATCTTGACGAAATTGACTGCACTGTCTCATGGCCTCACTTGCCTGAAAATGCTAAACCTGCAACCGAAGGCAAAGATATTAAAATTGACCAAATTGTAATAGGTTCATGCACCAACGGAAGAATTGAAGACTTGAAAGCCGCCGCTGAAATCTTAAAAGGCAGACATTTAGCTGACGGAGTTCGGGGAATTATTATCCCGGCTACTCAAAGCGTATACAAAGAAGCTATGAAGCTCGGCTATATAGAAATTTTCCTTGATTCAGGCTGTATAGTTTCAACACCGACATGCGGGCCGTGTCTCGGCGGACACATGGGAGTTTTAGCAAAGGGCGAGCGCTGCGTTTCTACTACAAATAGAAATTTCGTGGGTAGAATGGGACACACTGAAAGCGAAGTTTATTTAGCTTCTCCGGCTGTTGCTGCTGCTTCAGGAATTGCAGGACATATAGCTCATCCCAAGGAGGTTTTATAAATGAAAGCTCATAAATACGGCGACCATGTTGATACTGATGTTATAATTCCGGCTCGTTATCTTGCAACTCAAGACCCTAAAGAACTTGCATCTCACTGCATGGAAGATATAGACAAAAATTTTCATGCTAAAGTCAAAGACGGCGATATTATCGTTGCAGGATTAAATTTCGGGTGCGGTTCAAGCCGTGAACATGCTCCTGTTGCAATAAAAGCGTCAGGAATTTCGTGCGTAATTGCTAAAAGTTTTGCGAGAATTTTTTACCGCAATGCTATTAATATCGGTCTTGCAATTCTTGAATGTCCCGAAGCCGCCGAAGATATTGCGGACAATGATGAAGTTAAAATTAATTTCGATACCGGATTAATTACAAACGAAACTAAAAATAAAACTTACAAAGCTGAACCGTTCCCGTACTTTATCAAAAAAATGATTAATGACGGCGGTTTAATGGCTTCACTAAAAAATAAAAAAGCATAGAAATAAAAAACTCCCCGGAAAATTTTTCAGGGGAGTGAGTTTTTGAAAATCTTTACTTCATGACAATACTTTTGCGGGCTATTCTACTGGATAGACACTTTAATTTTAGTCTTTCCTGTCCATTTCAGTCCCTATTTTATTTCCTGTAAGTCCGCCTATTATGCCGCCGATTATTGCACCCGGAATTGTACCGGCCATTGCGCCGAGAGGTCCTAACGCAATTCCTATTCCGGCTCCGAGTTTTGCTCCCAATGCCGCACCTCCTGCTAATCCTCCAACAGTTCCGATGGCTTCTTTAGTTCTGTCTGCCATGATTTTGGCCTCCTTTAGTTTAATTTTACGTGTGTTATACTACCGCACAGTGGGGGGGGGTAAGTCAAGTGTAAAAAATAGGAATTTTTTATAAAAACTTTTCACCCTTAACCTTAATTTATGCTTAAAAAGGAGAATATAAAATTACAATGAAAGCATTATTTGTAAACGGCTCGCCGCGAAAAAACTGGAACACCGTAAAAATGCTTGAAAGTGCAATGAAAGGAGCCTGCGATGCAGGAGCTGAAACTGAATTAGTACATCTTTACGATTACAATTTCAAAGGCTGTATATCATGCCTTGCCTGCAAACTCAAAAATTCAAAAGTAAAAGGAAGCGGTCTTTGTCTTTTCAAAGACGCTTTAACACCGGTGCTTGAAAAAGCTTTGAGTTCAGATGTTATCGTAATGGGAACGCCGATTTATTTCAGTTATCCAACAGGAATGCTGCGTTCATTTATTGAAAGACTTGTTTTTCCCGTGATGAGTTACAGCAACGATAAAAACGGCAACAGAATCCGCTGGATAGATAAGAAATTTTATACTGCAACAATTTACACGATGAACGCCCCGAAAGATATTGCAAACATAATCGGCTACGATAAAATTATTGAAATTCATTCGTCCGCCCTCGCCGCTGTCATGGGTTATACTGAAAATCTTTGCGCTTACAATACTTTACAGTTTAATGACTACTCGCGCTACGAAGCTAACATGTTTAACGGCAACGCAAAAGCCAAATATAAAGAAGAACATTTCCCCGAAGATTTGCAGAAAGCCTACGAACTCGGCAAAAGATTAGTCGAAAAAGCTAAATCCTAAAAAACAAAAATATAATCCCCGTAGCCTTTAATGACTGCGGGGTAACTTTTTTTGTATTATCGAAAATTTTTTGAGCCATATATCATAAAATTATAAATTTTACAAGCGTAAAACTCACAGTCTTTTCAAATAAACAAAAATAAGCTATAATTAAAAATATAAAAATTCAAATTTGAAATTAAGCAGAGTAATTATATCACAAAATCCAGAGGAGGAATATATGATATGATTTTGGGCGCAATCGCCGGAGACATCATCGGCAGTATTTACGAGCACCATAACGTAAAAAGCAAGCAGTTTCAACTAATCATGAAATCATCGCACTTCACTGACGACACAGTAATGACGCTGGCCGTAGCAAGTGCTCTCCGAAAATTCAAAAAAGGAAGCAATATTCCCGAAGCTGAATTTGAAAACGCCTTAATTGATGCCATGAAATATTTCGGGAAAAAATATCCTCATGCAGGTTACGGCTCCCGTTTTAAGCATTGGATTTACAGCTCATCGCGTGAAAGCTACAACAGTTACGGGAATGGTTCGGCTATGCGTGTTTCTCCTGTCGCTTGGTATTTTGAAGAACTTGAAACTGTCGAGAAATTCGCCGAAATTAGCGCAAGAGTTACCCACAGCCACCCCGAAGGCATTAAGGGCGCGCAGGCCGTAGCTGCTGCTGTTTTTCTTGCAAGAAAAGGGAAATCCAAAAGCGAAATAAAAAAATATATCGAGGAAAAATACAAATACAATCTCGATAGAACATGCGACGAAATCCGTCCTAATTATGAATTTGACGTAACTTGTCAAGGTTCTGTGCCGGAAGCAATTACAGCTTTTCTTGAAGGTGAAAATTTCGAGGACGCTGTACGCAACGCTGTTTCACTCGGAGGCGATTCAGATACTATCGCGGCAATAACGGCCTCTATCGCTGAAGGTTTTTGGGGCGTTCCGGATAAAATTAAAATTATTGTGAGTTCCTGCCTCAATGAGTTTATAATCTCAGAACTTGAAAAATTTGATAATGCCTTAAATAATGAAGAAGAAAAACAAATCGAAAAAGCCAAAAACGGCATTACCGAAATAGTATTTATTTTGGATAGAAGCGGCTCAATGGGCGGCCTTGAAGATGACACTATAGGCGGTTTTAATTCGACTATAAAAAAGCAGAAAGATACTCAAAAACAAACTCAAAAAGACGTTTATGTCTCGACAGTTCTTTTTGACCATGAAACAATGGTCTTGCATGACCGCGTAAATCTTGCTCAAATTCACGAAATGACAGAGCAGGATTATTGGGTTCGCGGCTCTACTGCTCTGCTTGACGCTGTCGGCAGCTCAATTCATTACATTGCAAAAGTTCATAAAAACACGCATCATGACCTTGTCCCTGAAAATACTATTTTCGTAATAATCACGGACGGCTACGAAAATGCAAGCACGAGATATTCTTATGAAAAAGTCAAAGAAATGATTGAGCATGAAAAAGAAAAATACGGCTGGGAATTTCTTTTCTTAGGCGCAAACATTGACGCGGTTAAAGCTGCCTCTCACATGGGTATATCAGCCGATAGAGCGGTTGATTATCTTGCTGACGAACGCGGCACGGAACTTGCTTACAGTTCTGTCAGCAATCCTGTGGAATGTATGCAATGCAGCAGGCCTATCAGAGACAGCTGGCGCGAAGAACTTGACCGGGATTTTTTAACGCGCATGACACGCTCGCCTCAAAAAAGAAAAAATGAAACTTTTGATGACGTTCCTTTCTAATAAATTAACCGGATTAAATATTTGTTTTATAGGGGATAATTTTATAATGTCCCCTAATTCTTTATGGGAGTGTAAGCAGCTTGAACTATGAAATTTTATCTATAACTTTAGGCACTGCGGCATTTTTTATAATTATCGTTTTATTTTCACTCTATAAGATTTCAAACGGAATGAAAAAATTTTTGAACGATAATCTCAATGAAGTTTTAATCGCGTCAGCTGAATACATCGGCGAAAATATTGAAACTCTTGATAAAACAGTTTTGGACAGAACTCAAGCGTTGCAGCAGGAGAATGAACTTTTGCGCTCTGAAATTATAGAAAAACTTGACGCTATTACGATGAGTTCAAGTATTAAAGATGTCCTGCAAAATTTCAAAAGCGATATAGAAAACACTTTCAATCAGCTGCTCTCAAAAATAAATGAAATAAAAATTTACGGATCGATTTCTTCTGAAAATCCGCCGGAGTCTTTCAACCCCGACTTAAACACGATTAAAGACGAAATAAAAAATCTCGTTGCTGCTATTGAAAACGTTAATAATAATTTCAAGGCTCAAAGCGATATTATCAAAAAATCTGCATCTTATATCGGCCAAAAAATAAACACTCTCGATAAAAATGTTCTTGATAAAATTGACGAGTTAAAACAAGAATTTCAAAAACTTGATAAAATTTCAGCAAGCCCAAATACAGCAGCAAATTCAGAAAATGTCATTACTAATAATGCTGACTCTTTAGGACAAATAAATTTTGAGGAATTAAAAAATATTCTTCAGCAAATTCAAGAAGATACTAAAAATATTCTTGATAATTTAACGGCAACAACAACGGGCGGCGGGACATCTGTAACGGAAATTCCGGACTTCAGCAATATTAAAAATGCTATCGATACTCAAAACGATTTAATTAGACGGGCAGCAGGACATATAGGCGGAAGAATAGAGGCTCTTAAACAGACTGTCGCTGATAAATCAGACAATATCATTGCTTCAATACAGCAAAATTCAGCCGGAACTAAAATAAATATAGATTGGGATAATCTTAAAGATATTTTGCAGGATACTCTGCCGCCTGCAATAGCTAACGAGATACTTTCAAACTCTGCTATTCAAAATTTTGAAAATAATCTCAATGAATTTAATACAGCCTTGCATAATGCCGCAACTAATTTCAATAACGCGGCTAATGCTCAGCAGAGACTACCCCAATTATTGGCTGAATTAAACGGCAATGTTCAAGGTTTATTAGAAAACGGCACACATGCTATTCAGAGCGAAATTAATCATATCCGAGATTTAGTGCAGAATATAGGGCAGAATATGAACGCAGTTACCCAAAATACTTTGTTTCAAATAGATACCGAATACAGACGTAATATTGAACAAGTTTTCAATGCTATGGCTCAAGAACTTGCTTCAGCAATTGAAATTTTAAGACAACATGCTCAAAATCACTAAGGAAATATAAAAATGCCTCTTAATATTGAAAAAATTTTAGCACCTTTAAGAGAAATTAGAGAAAATCTCGGTGCGCCGTTAATTCACATAAATCAAAGAATAACACAACATCTTTTTTTATATAAGTATTATAATCGAAATTATTATCAAGATGGTTTTCCAAAATTCCATTTTATGCCTTGCAGTGCTGTAAAAAAAGCTGACTTACCGAAATATCAATGGAGCTCGCGCACTGACGGAAAATTTCCGCTGTTTAGTGCAGAAGGAGGACACGGGATAAAACTTCAAGAGCTGAAAGTTTGCAGTGTTTGTATAAAAGAATGGAATGAAAAATTTCCCAATAATCCTGTGCCAATTCCGTTTGATATAGAAAAATTTTTAGCACAATGCGGTTATCACCCGGAAGTATGGGACGAAATAAAGCACAGAATAATGCTGGAGTCTATGCCGTCAATACCCTTCGAAATGCTGTCATCTGAGAATAAACAAATACATAGTACTATTATGAAACGATATTTGCTATATAATCCCGTGAAAAACGCGCCGTTTCATTTTATGAAATGCTTAGATATCCGCGATAAAGAACAAACAGACTGGATAAAAACTTACCGCTTTACACCTAATCTTTCAGGCAATTTTTATGTTTATGTTGAAAGAACAAACGGCAGCTTCGAGAGAACTACTCAAAGATTAAGGCCGTGCGGGCATTGTTTAAGCGAATGGAACGGCGGCAGAGGCTATAAAAATTACAGTACTGCAAATAATGACGAAAAAGAAAGAATAATGTTTGGATTTAATATTATTGATTTTTTTGACGAGTGCGCTGAAAATCAGCCGGAACTTAATGAACTTTATGAACTCATGAACGATAATAAAGTTTGGTTCGGAGCTGATATTAGAAATAATTATCCTGAAGGAATCTGGCAATATATTTCAAGAATGTATAGAATTGCTCATCGTTACTGCTGTGAACAGTGCGGAGTAGATTTAAGCGCGTATGCCCACAGCCACGAACATGGAGATTTGCTCGTAGTTCATCACGTAAACGGCTCTCACCCCGATGTAGGAGCAAATAATATGAAAGTTCTTTGCAAAGAATGTCATTCTAAACAGCCTTATCACGAAAATACAGTTTATAGAAATAATCCAGCTTCGCAGGCACAGCGCATTGCTGACCATAATTTACTGAATAATTTACGGCGTTCTCAAGGGCTTAGCTTGCTTCCTGATCCTTAAAAATCTCTTGTTAAAATCAGCTTCAATATTATATTATTATCTGAAAATAAAAATTTCGGGGGAAAATTTTACGCATAAATTTCAGAAAATCAACGCTCAAAAAAGATATTAAAAATTTTTCTATCTGCTCGCGCGTAAGGTTTTGCAACAGCTATTCGAAATTAAGATTTTTGTAGTACTAAATGTAATAATAAAATTATTTTTTTCATTCATGTGGGAAAATTTTTGTTAATATTATATCATTATCTAAAAATAAAAATTTCGGAGATGATTTTTTCATGCAGACTTTGAACGTTCTTGACGCGCTCGGCAAACGTGGCGGAGAACTCGTTAAATTTTTGAAAAGTTCACTTAAAGATAACGATTATGAATTAAAAATTTTAATTGACGGGCCTGTCCAAGTTGAAGAAATAAGAAAATTTTTAGAGCCTTTGAATTATTCTAATTTCGTGCTTGAAGATGACGATGGAAATTTATATCTTGAAACATCTAAAGAAAATCCTTTGCCTGTGCAAACAGGTGAAAGCCCGGAAAATTCTAATAAACCTGCTTTGCCTGTGCCTGACTGTCGTCAGACAGAGCCTACCTGTCGGCAAGACGGGCAAACAGGGCCGCTTTTAAGACCTAAAAATTTTCAAATTCAAAACGGAACGGGAGTTTTAATTTCCTGCGGTAATAACGGGAAATATAAAAAAATTTTTATTCAGAAAATTTTAAGCTCCCTCGTAAATTCAAAAATTAAACCCGATGTTTTAGCCTTGATGAACGCCGCCGTGAGAGAGGCCGCTTATAATTCAAGTTCATGTGATTATCTTAAAGAACTTGAGGCCGCCGGAGTAAAAATTTTAATTTCACAGTCATGCGCCGACTATTTAGGTCTTACAGAAGCAATCGGAGCAGGGACAGCAGTCGACATGAGCGAAATTTTTGAGGAAATTTTTTCTTGTGAAAGGATAGTGAATTTATAAATGCAGAATTGGCATTCAAACGCAGACAAGCCCGTAATGTCTGATAATCTTCAATATCATATTCAATGCAAGGACGGAGATATTAATAAATATGTTTTACTGCCAGGCGACCCCGAAAGAGTTGACGAAATCGCTAAAACTTGGGACGAAGCAAAATTAATAACTTCAAACCGCGAATTTAGAACTTTCAGCGGAAAGTATTCCGGCGTTGATATTACGGCGTGTTCAACAGGCATAGGCGGCCCGTCAGCGGCTATAGCTATTGAAGAATTAGCATCTTTAGGAGCAGAAACTTTCATAAGAATAGGAACTTGCGGAGCTATTGATCCGAAAATAAACTGCGGCGATTTGATAATCTGCACCGGAGCAATGCGTCAGGACGGAGCAAGTGAAGATTATATCGATATTTCTTATCCTGCCGTAGCAAATTATGAAGTAGTATCGGCTTTAATTGAGGCCTGCAGGCGGCATAAAAAAATTTTTCACGTAGGAATTTCCTGCACTACAGCTTCATTTCATTGCGGCCAAGCGAGAGCTGGATTTAATGATTTTACTCAGTCAAAATTTGAAAATAAAATCAAAGATTTACAGCGCGCCGGAGTTTTATGTTTCGAGATGGAAGCGGCAGCAATTTTAACGCTTGCGGGCTTATATAATCTCAGGGCAGGAGCAGTTTTCGCTGTCGTTGCCGACCGGAATAAAAATGAATTTGTTTATGCCGGTATCGAAGACGCTATCACAGTCGCTGACGAAGCAATAAAAATTTTAGCGGATTAAATTTGACAGTTTACCTCTATGTAATTATACTTAATACGCCTTAAGGATTTTTACATGAGGAGGTAAGTTTTTAATGAAATATCGAGAAAGGAAAGAATTTACGGCACCGAAAATTTTTGGTTTTATAGCGTTAATTGTAACTGCTGGAATTTTCTGCGGTTTCGGAATGTTTGCGGTGTCCGGGCGGCTTGATTCTATGAAGGCGAATAAAATTCTTCTTAATATAGATAGCATGGCCAAACAGGCTTATAGAGAGGCAAAGGAATTAGACGAAATGCACATGACCGTCTCTAAAATAGATATAGAAAAAAACTGCTCAATCGTAAAAAGTTCCGGAGCGTGGTACATGGTCTGTGATTTAGACGGAATGACCGGAGGCGACAAAAATGAGCAGAAAAATGTTTTGAAGAATTTTGCGAAATACAAAAAACATGAAAAAATAATCCCGCCGTCTGATTTATCGCTCAAAGATTTTGACCCTTCAAAGTGTATAGCTGTATTTATTCGATTTTCATCATAAAAGAATAAGAGGCTTTTTCCCTTTTAATTTCTGATAAAATATTCACAAGTTTTATTAAAAATTAAAAGGGGATTTTTTTATGGCATATAAATTAGGAGAGGTAATACTTTCACGGGAGACAATCTCGCGCCGCGTCAAAGAAATTGCAGACGAAATTGCAAAAGATTACGGAAAAGATAAGCCTTTAGTTATAGTCGGAATTTTAACGGGAGCGGCTTTTTTTCTTACTGATTTAGTGCGCGAAATGCCCGAAGATTTCGATGTCCGCGTTGATTTCATGTCTGTAGCTTCATACGGCGACGGCACAGAAAGCAGCGGTGTCGTTAGAATTTTCCACGACTTAAAGTCAAGTATTGAGGGCAAACACGTTATAATCGTTGAAGATATAGTCGACTCGGGGCTGACGCTTGCCCACCTCACGGAATTACTCAAAAACAGAAACCCTGCGAGCCTGAAAGTCTGCGTGCTTTTGGACAAATACGAACGCCGAAAAACTGAAGTAAAAGTCGACTACTGCGGATTCAGAATACCTGATAAATTTGTTGTCGGCTACGGTCTTGACTATGCAGGCAAGTGGCGGCACTTAAAAGATATAAAATACGTTGTTGAAGAATAAAATAAAGTTAGGGGTTAGGCCTCCCCGCGTCGGCGGGCGTGAGGAGTGTTTTCTCATTCCTAATTCCTAATTTATGTTTATATATAAATCATGAATAAATACCAAGTTATTACTTACATAGAAAACGGTAGAGATATATTTTATGATTGGCTTCTTGAACTCAAAGATATGCACGCTAAATCTGCTATATATCGAGTTCTTGACCGTATTAAGAATGGAAATTTAGGAAATAATCATTATTGCCGCGACGGCGTTTGGGAAATTATCATAGACTACGGGCCCGGCTATCGTGTTTATTACGCTATCGTAGGAGATATTTTAATTTTGTTATTATGTGCCGGAACAAAACGAACACAGCAAAAAGATATAGATAAAGCTGTAAAATATCTCAAAGACTTTAAGGAGGAAAATAAATTATGATTGACATCAATAAATTGAAAAATTGCAGAAGCTATGATGAAGTTGTAATTGAGCATTTTATGGAAGAGCCCAAATTAGCTGAGATAATGTTAGATGAGGCAATAAATGACGAAGATTGGGAAGAAGTTAAAATAGTGTGGCGAAGAATGAAAGAAGCAAAATCGCGTTTAGCTTCGCAGGCAATGCCTAAAGCTGTATAAAACATGAGTGAATATAAAGTTGTTCATTACACTGAGAACGGTAGAAAAATTTTGAAAGAATGGGCGGACAGCTTGAAAGATAAAAAAGGCAAAATAGCTATATACAGAGTGATTGACCGCTTAGAACAGGGAAATTTAGGGAATAATCATTATTGCCGCGACGGCGTTTGGGAAATTGTTATAAACTATGGAGCCGGCTATCGTGTTTATTATGCTATAGTTGGAAATATTGTTGTTTTGTTACTTTGTGCCGGAACAAAGCGGACGCAGCAAAAAGATATAGATAAAGCTGTGGAATATCTCAAAAAATATAAGGAGGAACATCAATGATAACAGGATATATACCTCATGAAGAAGTTGTAATTGAAGATTTCATGGAAGACCCAGAATTAGCCGAGATAATGTTAGATGAGGCTATAAATGACGAAGACTGGGAAGAAGTAAAAATAGTATGGCGAAGAATGAAAGAAGCAAAATCGCGTTTAGCTTCGCAGGCAATGCCTAAAGCTGTATAAAGATGGCAATAAAATCATTAAAATTAAGAGGCTTCAAGAGTTTTGGAAACGTCTGCAGTTTTGAGTTCAGCCCGAATTTTACTGCAATCGTAGGCCCTAACGGAAGCGGCAAGAGCAATATTTTAGATGCGTTAAAATGGATTTTGGGCGAGGGCTCAGCGTCAGGCCTTAGAATTACTCGTCAGAGCGATTTATTATTTCAAGGCAGCAGTTCAACAAATGCCGCAAAAGATGCCGAAGTAGTATTAAAACTCGAAAATGAAGACAGCAAGGGAATTTTGCGCCGCGTTTATGCTAATGATACGGGTGCTTTATTGTATTTTGACGGTAAAAAAATTTTACTGCAGGATTTGGATAAAATAAAATCGCGCTTTAATCTTGAGGGCGAGGGTTTTGCGCTGATAGGTCAGGGCGAAATTTCAGATACAATACACCAGCGCCCTAAGGAAAGGCGAAGACAGTTTGATGTTCTTTTTGGTATTGAACACTACAGACAACGGCGCGATGACAGCATTAAAAAACTTGCAGACGCTGAAAACGAAGCAATAAGAATTAAAACTTTAATCGATGAATTAAACATAAGACGCGAAGAAATTTCAGATGAAGTTAAAGTTGCAGTCGAGGCTCAAGGAATTTTAGATGAACTTGACGCTCTCAGAAAAGATTATTATTTTTTCCGCCGTCTTTCAATAGAAAATGAGCACGGCGACTACGATTTGAAGCGTCATATTGTAAATTCAAAGCTCGATGATTTTACTAAATGGCTAAAACTTTGGACACTTGCATTAAATTTTTATGAAAATAAATTGAGTGCAGATACTTCAGGCAGTTTATTTTTATCGCAGATTGATAATATAACCACACAAAAAAATTTAGTTCATAGAAAGGCGTTTCAACTTTCTACGCAGATTAAAGAAATTAAGTCGCGGCGCGTAGATTTACAAAATGAACTTGATACTCTGAACATACAAAAACAGGCTTTATATCAAGAACGCGAACGCACTAATAAAGAACATGAAAATTTATCGAATGAGTTAAAAATTAAGACTAAAGAATTTGATGAGCGCGAAAAAGTTTTTAATGATGCCCGCAAAAAAACGCAGAGTGAAATTGCAAGACGCAAGAAAATTTTAGATACTACAGCCGAGTTGAAATTAAAACGTTCGAGACTTGAAGCAGATATATCAGCACTTGAAAAATCAAGCGAAACAAATTCAGAAGAAATAACACAGCTTGAAAATGAACGCTCAAATATACAAGATAGAATCGAAAAATTAATCTCGCAAAAAAATTCTGTTGAAGATAAATTTACTAATTTCAGTATTTTATGCCAGAAAAAAAATTCAGAAGTTCAGTCTTACCGCCGTGAATTAAATCAGCTTGAAGCACAATATAATAATTTAAGCGCAACAGATATTTTCACGGGTGTTTATCCCGAGCCTGTACGCATAATATTGAAAGCCGCTGAGAAAAATTTACTAAATTCTAAACCTCAAGCCACCGCAGATGTTTTTGTAAGTTCCTCGCCCGAAGTTGCCGAAGCTGTTGAAGCATTTTTAGGAGGCCGACAGTATTGGCTTTTAGTTCACAAACTTGAAGAAGCTCAAGACGGTATAGATTTTCTAAAAGCTAACAAGGCAGGTAGAGCAACATATTTAGCCCTCGAAAGGTGCAGACCGCGCAATATTGATACAAGAATTAACACTAATGCAAAAGGTATAATCGGCTGGGCTATGGACTTAATCACAGTTGCGGACGAATGGCACGACGCAATTTCTCATTTAATGGGAGATCTGCTGATTGTAGAAGATTTTGCAACTGCAAGCGCTTTGATGAGAGAAAATGTAAAATTTCCTATTGCAACTATTGAAGGTGAAGTTTTTGCGGCTTCAGGAACAGTCAGCGGCGGAAGTTCTAAGCAGAAGGCTGGAGCTGTAGTTGCACGTCAAAAACTTGATGAGTTAAATAAACAACTTGAAAATTTGCGTAATTCTATAGCTTTATCTAAGAAAAATTTAGAAATTGCAATAAATAACGAAGCAAAAACGAGGCGCGAATTTGAAAATATATCCAACGAACTTGATAATATAAAATCAAATATTAATGCTGAACAGAGAAATCTAAAATCTCTAACAGACGTAATTAATAGATTAATTAGCGAGCATGAAACAAATGCAGATAAAGAAAAAAATTTGCGTCTGCAGTTAGATAATGCCGCTGAAAAACTGCTTGAATTTGAAGAAGAAATTAAGTCGTTGCCCGATATTCAGGAAGAAAATTACGAACTTATAATAACACCGCTTAAGAATGAATTACGGCTTTTAACTGAGCGTCTGAACGTTACTAAAACTCTTTTTGAACGTGTCGACAGCGAATATAAAAATGTAAATTCGCGTATAAACAAAGCTGAAAAAGAAATTTCGTCAGGATACAAAATTGAAAAATCTAACCGCGTAGAACTGCAGAAACTTTCACTTGAGAAAAAGAAATTTCATTCCGAAGAAATTAGACTGCGTGAGGAAATTTCAAAACATGATGACGAATTTTCAAGTTCAAGAAAGAAAGCTGACAAAATCCGCAAAAAAATTGATAAATCCAACGCTAATATTGCAAGCGTAAAATATGAATTATCAACTATTGACGGTAAAATTTCGCACATTGAAAGCGAACTAAATCAATTAATAGAACTTTGGGACGAAAAATATTCTTATAGTCAGCTGGAAGCCCGAAAAATCGAGAACGGACGCGAATTAACGTCTTCTTTACGTAAATTGGAACGCGAATTAAAATCGCTTGGAAAATACAATTTAGGCGCGTTATCCGAAGACCAATCTTTGACGGACAGAATAGATTTTCTCACGGAACAGCTTGACGACGTAGAAACTTCAACGCAGGAACTCAAAAATTTAATCGAAGATACTGATGCACAAGTTGAAAAATCTTTTACTAATTCTATGTCCAAAGTTGATAATAGATTTAATGAGTTGTTTCAAAGATTATTCGGAGGCGGTGAAGCACGTTTAATTCTGCAGTCAGGTGAAAATATTTGGGATCGGGGCGTTGAAATTTTTGCCCGTCCGCCTGGAAAAAAATTGCAGAATATTTCCCAGTTATCCGGCGGTGAACAGTCTTTAACTTCAATAGCTTTGATATTTGCAACACTTGAAGCCGCCGGAACTCCGCTCGCTGTCCTTGATGAGGTCGATGCTGCTCTTGACGAATACAATTTAATTAGATTTGCGGATTTAGCAAAAGATTATTCGCAGTCTATTCAGATTATTGCTATGACGCATAGACGTGCAACTATGGAGCGTGCTGATTTAATCTACGGTGTTACAATGATTGAGCCCGGACTTACTGCAACAGTCGGTATAAATCCTGATAATTATGTGTAAAAATTGTACGTTTGACGAGATTAATAAATTAAAGTTAATTCAGCCTGCTGTAGGGCCTCGCGTGAATATGGATACGATTTTATTAGCTTCATGGGTGAAAAAAACTCGCGGAAATGCAAAATTTTTGGAAGCAGGTTGTTCTGTTGGTGCAGTATCTTTGTTATTAGCGTCAAAATTCGCGCGAAATTTTCATATAACCGGACTTGATATTCAAAGAGAACTTGTAGAAATTGCAAATACAAACGCAAAAAATAACAAATTAGAAGACCGTGTAAATTTCGTTGCGGGAGATTTGCGCGGTAAAAATATTTTTCCTCGTGAAAGTTTCGACGGCATCGTAATTAATCCTCCGTATTCTTCAATAAATGCAGGGCGTGAAAGCGAAAATTTATCACGTTCTACTGCGCGTCTTGAAATAACTTGCACGCCTGATGATGTAGCTGAAGCGGCGTTTAGGTTATTAAAAAGCCGTGGGCGTTTATTTGCAGTTTTTGCAAGTTCCAGGCTTGATATTTTCTTAAATTCTATGACAAAATACAAAATTATTCCCAAAAGATTGAAGCCCGTTTATCCAAAAATAAATTGTAATTCAGGAATTTTTTTAATAGAATGTATAAAAAACGGCGGTGAAGGCTTAGTCTTAATGCCGCCTTTAATAATTAGAGACGAAAATAATAATTACACAAAAGAATTATTAGAAGCATATAAATTTTAAGGTGATAAATTTATGTATGAAATTCTTTCATTCGGAACTCAGTATTTTATTTATAAAAAATTAAAACAAGCCGGAATAAATAACTTAGCACTTTATATTTTTATATTATGGGCGGCATTTTGGATTTTGGCCGGTTTTATATGTAAATATGATTTTATGCACGCTGAATATGACTGGTTTTCAATGCGTACTAATGAAATTATAAGGGCGTGTTCTTTAACTTGGACTGTTATAACGTTAATCGGCTTTTTTGCGTTTTTTACTGTCGATGTTTTGACAAATTTCAGTGTATTTACAAAAAGAAAATTATTTTTTGCAGTTTTAATTACAATTTCAGTAAGTTTATATGCTATGGCTGAGGCTTATTTTGTCCGCGAAAAACACGTGGTAATCAAGACTGATAAAATAAATGTTCCTAAGATACGCATAGCTTATATAACTGATTCACATATCGGAGGGCTTTCAACTCATTGGCATTTTGAACGCGCTATGAAAATTGTAAATGACGCAGAGCCAGACGTTTTTATATCGCTTGGAGACACGATTGACGGCGATATGAATTACAGACAGCGTGAGAAAGATTTACTAAAATCAGCTGCTGAAAATGCAAAGTTAGGATCTTATGCTGTAAACGGCAATCACGAGCATTATTTAATTTTAGATGAAGACGTTGAAAATATAATCAGGAACTGCGGTTTCAATCTTTTAATCAACCAGCGTTTAGAAGTTAAAGATACAAATATTACACTAATCGGCCTCGATGATACAATAAACGGACGGCTTAAAATTTTTCTCAAGCCGGAAGATAAAAACCGCTTTGTTTTAGTTCTTAAGCATAGGCCGGGACTTCCTTTTGACGCAGAAAATAACTTTGATTTACAAATTTCCGGACATACTCACGGAGGTCAGTTTTGGCCTTTAGGATTTTTTAAGAGGCTTGCCGCCGGTGCTCCTCAAGGTTTATCTCAAAAAGCCGGGGGATTTTTGTATATCAGCAACGGATCAGGTTTTAACGGTGCTATGATGCGGCTTTTCACTCCGCCTGAAGTTACAGTTATAGATTTAGTCAGGCAATAAAAATTTTGTGTATAAAATAGAGAGCTGGATAAAATAAATTTGACTATTCAAATTTTTTATGATTTAATCTCCGCAGGATTTTTCAAATTTTCAAAGGAGATTTATAAAATGAAAAGGTTAAATATTTTACTTTTTATCTTGATTTTCGTTTTGTCAGGCTCGGCATTTGCTGATTATCATTACGCTACGACGGATATGACCTGGAAAGAATTTTACGCGGGCGAAATCGGAGACACTGAAAATCTCGATGCTTACACTTCAGCCACTGTCGGCAAAAGATTTCCGGACATTATCACGGATAATAATTCAGCTGCGGGGATAAGAGCCGTTCAAGTCCGTATGAGCGAGGAAGTTTACAAGAAAAATATTTCAAACAGCCGTTATGTTTGGTCGGACAAAAAATTTAATGAGTACAAAGAAGTTAACGAAGACGGAACATTCGGCGCAATGGTAACAACATTAAAGGAAATTAAAGACGCTAAATTAACTCTCGCAAGCGGCGCAGGAGCGGCATGGGGAAGCTACACCATAAAAATCAACGGCGTTGACCTAAGTTCCATAATTCCGACAGAAAATTTATTGGGCGCAATTTTGGAAACTACGGACGGCTCACGCTATGCCCTCAGGCCTGCCGAAAATTATTGGAGAAAATCAGCTGCTGAAATAGGCTTGACTGTTGATGATGCTTACGTTGAAATTCACGGCACGGGCGTTGTCCGCGATTACAAATATTTTGCCGGCATCGTTGGAAAAAGTATCAATAAAATCATTTATCTCGTTAAAAACGCCGATGATGTCATTTTAAGCGGCTTCGAGTTAAAAATCCCTAAAATTCCTACAGCCCGCGCAGAAAATTTAACCGCAAAAGAAAATCTTGAAGTTAAGTTTGATTTTTCAAACGACACTGAAGCAGCTTACACAGAGGTTTTAACAGTCTTGCAAGGCGGCGGTAAAAAAGCTGAGGTTTTGAAAGATGAAACAGATTACATTTACGACCCTGCTGACATGACTTTGACGCTCAAAGCACCAAAAGCCGGTTTATATCAAGTTATTTTTAAGAGCAGCGATGAAAATACAGCACCAAATATCAGGGCTGGTTTTTATGTAAAATAATATAAATTTATTGCGTATCCTTATTTCTTTCAAGATTGGGAACGCAATTTTTATTTTTATAAAAAGTTTTCGTCCATTATTTTGCCGTAAAAAGTCTCACTGCCAGCAATGTTTTTTTGAAATTGATCTTTCCACGTGAGCTTAAAGAAATTTGTATTTTGTGTCAAATCTGCAAATTTTTTTTCGTCAAACTGCATATTTAACAGTGCCTGTATGCTGTCTACATCAGGATTATTCACAGGCAGTTCATCTAACATCGAACGAAATTCGGGAAGTTCTTCATAAGCAAGCGCGATAATGTAATCAAACAGGACATAATTAAAAACGGTTTCGTGTTTTTTCCAGTATTCAAGCATAATTTCATAAACAAAACCGCAGAAATTAAGCCTTTTATGCGCTGCCTGCAAAAATGTTGTCCAACGTCTTTGCCCAACGTTAAAATCATTCGGAATAGCCTCGCGTTTGATAGTAAAATAAGGCATTAAAAAAATTTCATCTGGAATTTTTTCAGTTACAAAGATAGTAGCATCAAGCCATAAACCGCCGTAATTATATAGTAAATACATCCTTAATATATCCGATAAATGCGTTAGTGTTATCATGCCTTGATCAACTTTTTTTATTATATACTCAGGGAGCTGAATATAATCGCGGAAATTATTTTTGGTAATAATCTTAAAATCTTTACCGATACAATGCTTACGTACACTCGCAAAACATCTTTTAACAACTTCCGGAGCATTTTCTTCACCTTGCCACCAAATTGACCAAATTATATTTGAAGGCTCATTGGTATTATTTTCAGGCAAATTTTTGTATTTTTGGAGGACATCACTGCAATTTTTTCGCAAATAGTTAATTAAAACTTTGTCTCTCCAACGTGTTATTGCCATAGGATGAGTAAATGCCGATGAGCAGAAACTTGCGAACGCAACTTTGAAGCCAAATTCTCTATATAATTGCATTACTTTTTCGACTTTCATTTTTATGCCGCCTTTCGTAAAAAATTAGATTTTCATTATATATCCGTAAAAAGTCTCTCTGTTTGCAACTTTTTTTTGAAATTTATGTTTCCAAGTGAGCTTAAAGAAATTTGTATTTTGTGTTAAATCTGCAAATTTTTTTTCGTCAAACGGCGAATTTAGCAGCGGCCTAAGTCCTTCAATTTCAGGATTATTCAGAGGCACAGTATCTAAAATTTTTGTAACTTTAGGGAAATTTTTATAAGCAATCTCTACTACATAATCAATAAGCATATAATCAATTAAACAATTTTTTTCTTTCCAATATTCAACAAAAAAATCATAACCGAATGAACATAGCAGATTATTTTTCTTTGCAGCTTGCAGATAAGTTATCCATCTATCGCGGTTAACTCCGTAGCTGTAAGGATTTTCTTCGTGCCTGATGACGTAGTAATCACGCTCAAAAATTTCTTCGGGGATATTGTTTACTACTAATATTGTTGCGTCTATCCACATTCCGCCGTAGCGTGAAAGCAAATAAAATCTCAAAATGTCTGATAAATGAGTTAATGTAATTATTCCGGAATCAAGTTTTTTCAGTATATGATCCGGAAGCTTGACATAATCACAGAAATTATTTTTTGTAATTACTTTGAATTCTTTATCGCCGCAATGCCTGCGGACGCTCGCAAAACATCTTTTAACAACTTCGGGAGCGTTTTCTTCGCCCTGCCACCAAATTGACCAAATTATATTTGATTTTTCATCGGATTTTTTTTCATTAAAAGTTTTATATTTTTGTATTACACTGCTATATTTTTTTTCAAGATTATCAAGTAAAACTCTGTCTTTCCAGCGTGTTACGGCCATAGGGAAACGGAAAGCCGACGAGCAGAAACTTGCAAATGTAACTTTGAAGCCGAAATTTTTATATAATTTTATTCCTTTTTTAATTTCCATTTTGGACAGTCTCCTCTAAGAGATGAGCGTAAATTGTTTCCTTGCCTGCGGAAGTTTTTAATTTTCCGGGTTTACGCCACGAAAGTTTTGAAAAAAGCGCAGAATTTTTTATCTCGTCAAGAAGTTCAGGACTGTACTCAAGATTTAGCGAATTTTCGAGTTTATATAAATCATGATTTACAATCGGAACTGAATCCAAAATTTTTTTACACTCGGAAAAATTTTCGTAAGCAATTTGTATAGCGTAATCAATCAAAAAATAATCAATTAAAAATTCCTGTTCAGGCCAATATTCAAGAAAGAAATCAAGAACAAAACCGCATAAAAAATTACCAGGTTTAGAAGCGTGTAAAAAATTTGTCCAACGGTCTTGCGCAACGTTTCTATTGCGGGGCGTTAAATCGCGCCGTACTGTGTAATAATCAGCAGTGAAAATATCTTCGGGAATTTCTCTTGATACTACTACAGTCGAATCAAGCCATAAACCGCCGTAATTAAATAACAAATAAAATCTGATTATGTCGGATAAATGAGTAATTGTAATTTTCCCGGCGTTAAATTTTTCCAAAATATAATCCGGCAAATTTACGTAATCGCGGAAATCATTTCGCGTTAAAATCTTAAAATCGTGAGAGCCTCTGAACTTATTTATGCTTGAGTGAGAGATTTTTACAACGTCCGGAATGTTACCGCCCTGCCACCAAAGTGTCCAGATTGTATTTTGATTTTTATTACTAAAATCGCACGGACGAGGCTTGTAATTTTGTATAAAATCAGAGTAATTTTTTTGAAGATAATTCAAAACTTTACGGTGTTTAACGTAATTCATTTTCCAAAATCTTGACGCACCGAGAGCCGCAAATGCAACATCGCCGCCGAAATTTTTATAAAGTTCAATAAATCTCGAAATTTTCATTTTTGTATATCCTTAAAATAACGCATCGAAATCGACACGTTCAAAGACTTCAAGTTTTCCGCCCCTCGTTGCGTTTAGGATTTTAATTCCGTGAGAGTCGGCATATTCTTTTGCTTTCTCAAAAGCCATTGTTGCAAAATCTACAGGAAATACAACATATTCTTCATCTATAATACCAATTTCTTTAGCTCTGTCAGTTAAATAATTTTGGAAATGATTAGTAACTCCCGAATTAATTTTTAGGCCGTCTTTCGTCCTTTCTTTTGCAAATGAATGATCCACGCCGAGCAGAATAATCTCTTTGAAACCGAGATAAACAGCGCATTGAATACTTACATAAGTTATAGTTCCGCCGTCATGAACACATTTAGAAATATCATCAGAAAAGAGAACTTTTTCTTCTTTTTCATCTTTGTCGATAAGTTTCAATAAAATTGCATTATCTACATTATAAACACGCCCTAATGCACTCATAGCAGTGATTTTTAATTCAGGTTTCAATTCAGAAATTTCTTTTAGGGCGTTTTTAATTTCCCAGCCGTCAGAAATTGTATAAATTGTCGGCCTCCATTCTGTTTTGTCATATAATTTGTAAATACTGTTTGAAGCTATCGAGATTTCTCCGGCGTTTTTAATTTTATCAAGATCCCTGACGGTAAGGCTCGGACCGTTGCCTATAATAAAGCAGCGTCTGCCTTCATAAAAATTTTTGTATTTGCGGACAGCATTCTGACCGTCTTTGAAACTGTTGATATTAACGATATATTTTATAGATTTTTCAATGCTCCGCGTGAATTTTCGCAAAACGGTATAAATTTTGCTTTCACGAAATGTTTTTCTGAAATTCATGTTTTACTCCTTAATTTTAGATTTTCTGCTTCGGATTTTATAATACAAATTAGGAGCATAAAGAAGCATTAAAGACTTGAAAAACAATTCCGGCTCGCGGAAAATAAATTTGAAAGTCGAGAGCATAATTTCCCGCACTTTTTTATGCCTGAAGTGTTTTATTTTATTCCTATAAAAATCATAATCACCGGCGCACGCGGAGAGTGTACACCACTTCAAAAATTTTTCTGGAAATAGATACGACAAAATATAATTTCTTATAACTTTATTATCAGTATGTTTTAGTATACAACGTCCAGCCCGCCGTAATGTAAAAAATTTTTGCGAAAAGTTTTTGTAATTTTCACGGTTCTTAACATCTGCTGTTGTTTGTTGTGTAGGATTATAAACGTGAGTATATAACACGCTGTTCACATATGAAACGCTTGAACTCACAGCTATAGCTTTTAAGATAAATTCTACGTCTTCAAATATGTAGCAATCTTCAGGAAATCTTAAATGATTTTTGACAAGGAAATCTTTTTTGAAGATAAAATTCCAAACACTAGACAATTCTAATTTTTCTGTTGCCCATTCTTTAAGATAATCTTCAGGACGCGAAAAAATTTTTTCTGAAATAAATTCTTTATATTTTTTATCTGTTTTTGAATACTCTCTGAAACCGCAGAAAACTAAATCAGCATTTTTATCTTCAATTTCTTTATATAAACTCGATACAAAATTTTTCTCGGCTAAATCATCATGATCAAAGAAAATTATATAATCGCCGTTCGCCGCGTCAAGTCCCGTATTGCGTGCTGCTGATTGATGTCCGTTGACAGTTCGTTTTATTAATTGAAACTTTCTGCCGCTGTTCTCTAAAATTTTTCTCGAAATTTCAACGGTGTTATCGGTCGAAACGTCATCAACTAAAATAATTTCAAGATTTTTATAATCCTGATTAATTATTGACTCTAAAGTCTGAGCTATAAATTTTTCGCCGTTGTAAGCCGGTACAATGACAGTGACAAGAGATTTAATATTTGATTTCATGGCTTTTTTTCCTCAATTTGTAATAAAGATTCGGAGCATAAATAATCATTAAAGACTTAAAAAATAATTCCGGTTCTCGAAAAATAAATTTTCCAGTAATTGATATAACTTTACGGATTTTTTTATGCTTGATAGTTGTTACAAGTCTTTCGTAATATTCAATATCTCCAGCACGAGCGGCCGTCGTAAAGCGTTTTATAATTTTGTCAGCGATGAAGCGGTATAAAACATAATTTTTTAATTCCCTGTCATTTGTATGTCTCATAATACAACGTCCTGCCCGCCACATACAAAGAACTTCCTGGTTATAATTTTTATAGTTAGTTCTTTTTTTAACATCAGCCTGTGTCTGCTGAGCCGGATGTATGACATGATGATAAAGTTCATCTTTTACAAATAAAATACGCGAACTTAAAATAATAGCTTTCAAAATAAATTCTATATCCTCAGCAATATATGAATCTTCAGGAAACCTTAATTTATTCCTGTCAAGAAAACTTTTACGAAAAATAAAATTCCATACAGTTTGAAATGATATTTTTTGCCGTGCATATGCTTTAAGATAATCTATTGGCGATGGTAACGGATTTTTAGGCTGCCACGACAGATTTCTATTATGTCTGTCTTCACTTTTTATATAATGGGTATATCTACAGAAAACTAAATCAGCATTTTTATCTTCAATTTCTTTATATAAACTTGAAACAAAATTTTTTTCAGCTAAATCATCGTGGTCAAAGAAAATTACATAATCGCCGTTCGCCGCGTCAAGTCCCGTATTGCGTGCTGCTGATTGATGACCGTTTACAGTTCGTTTAATAATCTGAAATTGTCTGCCGCTGTTCTCTAAAATTTTTCTTGAAACTTCTACGGTATTATCTGTCGAGACATCATCAACTAAAATAATTTCAAGATTTTTATAATCCTGATTAATTATTGACTCTAACGTTTGAGCTATAAATTTTTCTCCGTTGTAAGCCGGTACGATAACACTGACAAGTTTCTCCTGCATAAAATATTCCTTTCAAAAATTTTTCGTGATTATAACATTTTGCTATAATTCAAAACAAATTTTATTTAGCTTGGATTGATATTAAAAAATGAAAATTCTTCACATCGTTCCGGAATTTGAAGAAGGCGGCGTAGAGCGTTATGTCGTTCAGTTATGCCGCGAACAAGTTAATCACGGACACAAAATCACGCTCGCAACGGCGGGAGGAAAACTCGAAAAATTTTTGCCCGACAGCGTGAGAATTTTACACTTGCCCGTTCAGCGAAAAAATTTAATAACGGGCTTATGCTGCGTCAGGAAATTAGCGAAAATCGGCGGCTGGGATTTAATTCACGCTCATTCGAGAGTTCCGGCGTGGATAGCTTGGCTTCTCTCGAAAAAAATTAAAATTAAATGGCTGATGACTGCCCACGCTCCTTACTCGTTAAATTTAGGAATAAAACCTTTGAAGCACGCTGACGGAGTTATATGCGTTTCCGAAGCCGTTAAAGAAGCCCTCGAAGGCTATCTGCCCGAGAACACTGTAACAATTCCCAACGGAGTCCGCGAGCCTTTATATAAATGGCAGGGCAAAAAATTTCCTGAAAATAAAAAATTTCTTTTTGTCGGCTATCTTGCACGGCGCAAGGGTCTTGACACGGCATTAAACGCTCTCGGACTTTTGAAAAATCACGAATGGACTCTTGACGTTTTAGGCGACGGCTCACAGCGCAAAGATCTCGAAAATCTCACTGAAGAACTTGGAATAGATGACCGCGTTACGTTTTGGGGTTTCCGTGATGACGCAGAAAAATTTATGAGCGAAGCAGCTTGTTTATTATTTCCGTCGCGTCAGGAGGGCCTGCCTTTGACTGTCAATGAAGCCTTAGCTGTCGGCCTGCCTGTCTTAGCATCGGACATTGAACCCTTGAAACCTCTTGCAACGGGGAAACTTGTTCCGGTAAATAACATTGCTGCATGGCGTTCGGCAATCTTAAAAGTTTTGAGCGGAGGCGAAGCGAGTCCGTTATCAGTTGATAAATTAACAACGTTCAGCGAAACAGCAAGGCGGACGGAGGAATTTTATAAGACTTTGATATAATTATTCTCACGAGGGGCTCGTTATGAGGACACGGCTCATAAACGGGGAAGACCTCCGTGTAGAAATCTGGTGAAAAATCTTGGCAGTTAAACGCAAGTCCAGAAAAAAACGGCGGGGTTTTCTTCGTGGCCTGAAGAACTTCGCCGTTGCTCTTTACTGGTTCGTTAGCTTCCTTCTCATGCTCATAGAGCTCTGGGAAAAGTTAGCGCATTAGTGCGAGAGTTTTAATCTTTTTAACTAATAGGGTAACAACACCCCTCAACGTTGTCCCTATTTTATCACAAAAATTTCTTTCCAAAATCATCATGTTATAATCATTCTCACGAGAGGCCGGTAGGTGATGACAGGAAACCTGCGCGGGGATTCCTCCTGTAGCAAGTAGGTGAAAACTTTTGTCTAAACGACATCGTAAAAACCGAAAAGGGACAGTGGGGAAGATGATCCGCCAGATCATTAAATTCTTCACTGTCCTCGCTTGGCTTATGAATTTCGCCCTTATAGCTTTACAGCTTTGGGATAGATTGTTCGGCTAAGCCGGAAGTAATATTATTTTCAAATAGGGTACAACCCCTCTCTCGTTGTTCCTATTTTATCACAAAAAATAAATTCAAATTTCCGCGAAAAATAAAATTAAAAATGAATCAAAAATTTTTTTGAGTCAGCCTAGTGAACTTTTGCAGCAACAAAATAAATTTAAGATTTTCGTAATAATAAATGTAATAATAAAAATGCAATTCCCGGACTCAAACCCAAGAATTGCATTTCGATTATTATAACACTAAAAATTTTTTACGGACGCGAATATTTTTTAAGAATTTTTTTACCGAAAATTCGGCGCAAAGCCCCTAGCTTTAGCTATGGGGATGTAGCG
>CAMVMK010000022.1 GCA_947168585.1 uncultured Fretibacterium sp. | reverse complement strand
TAGACTCTCGTAAATCTTCGTGGCTTTTCATGTTAGCGTAAACATAGAGTTTATTAAGTTCAAGAGATACGGCTTCGTCATCTTTAATAAAGGCCAAGAGAGTTGCTGAGCCTTCGTCTAATTTACCCGTATAATTTCTTAAATTTTCGATTTTGTTTTGAGTTTCATTAAAGGCTTTATGCCAAGCCTCAAAATTTTCATAAACAGCTTCAAGATCCCATTTAGATTCGTCCGGAATTTCAGAACGTTCAGGAACTTCATTTAATTTATTCACGTTAAAAATTTTCTCCTTTCGAGTTATTTTATTTAGAAAGCAGCTTTATTTCTTTAATCGACAATCGGCAAAAATGCAGACTTGGGAATATCATCAGCGCTTAGCTCTATTACTCTCGATTATACAATTTTCTGCCCGCTATTCCCTAAATTCAGGATAGTTTTGCCTCGTGTTCTAAAACGTGCCCGTCCATGACAACGATTTTTTCAAGAACTTTTTTGCTCATATAGAGAATAACGCAATCGCTCAGCAAAATTATTATATTCCTCTTTCAAGTTTTAATTTTACAGCATCTTTTTCATAAAAATAAAAAAAATCCCCACTTTCATGGATTTGAAACTAGGTAAAAGGTTTTGCGACTTATTGAATTCAAACGTACTTTAATTCTTAGAGGCTGTTTTCACAACCGTAATAATAATGTACGAATTTGAGATAACTTCACCATTGAAGCAGATGAAACTTCAGTTATTTCATAATCTTTGCTTAATCGTCTGTAGCCATTGAACCAGCTAAAAGTTCGTCCTACTACCCAGTGCCATTTTAATTTTTCCCACTCATGAGGCTTGATTTTCTCTTGTATCCGGCATCTGCACAAAATCTTTGAATTACAGGACATTTTAAGCACGCTGAATGCGCTGGAACTATTCCTGACTTCGTATCATGAGTATTTGCCGCATGAATAAATACTGAAAGGAGATTTCCCATAGTATCCACAACTATATAACTCTTACGCCACTTTATTTTTTTTTATTTCCGTCGAAGCCTCTTTCCCCGCCTTTATATACGGTTTTTACGCTTTGACTGTCAATTATTGCATAACTTGGATCAGTATCTTTTTCAGCTTGTTGCCGAGTTTTTTCAACTAATAGTTCGAGCATTTTGTCCTATAAATTTTTATTTTTCGCTCTCCTATAGAAACTATAAACGGTCTGAAAAGAAGAAAAATCATGCGGAAGCCGCCTCCATTGACAAGAAGTTTTTACAACATACATTACAGCATCAGTTAATTCTCTTTTACTCTACTTATATACCCTCATATTCGAGTAAAGAGGCTTTATAACTTCCCACTGAGTATCTGTGAGATCGCTCGGATACGCTTGTCGTTTTTTGTCTTCTATCTTTTTCATAATTAATTATTATATCATTGTGAAAACAAATTCTTACCGCTTCCATTTTCGCGCTGTCGGCTTGCTCAATAACATTGTTAGTATCATATCCTCATGTCTGCCAAAAGATAATCAGCCTCAATTCCTTCAATAAGTTCACCAGCTATTGAACAGTCTGCAACAGTTCCATCTGTAACAATAACGCGAACAGGCATTCCAAACGAATCTACTGCAAGGTGTATCTTCGTGTTGCCCCCCTTTGTGCGGCCCCATTGCTTGGTTACCGCCAACTGCTCCTACCGCATGCGGTGCGTATTTTTTCAATCCCCATAATTATTATCTTTAGCTACACGTCCCCGCGCACCGCGTCTTTCAGGAAGATAAGGCTCAAGTAATTTTCAAGCCCTGTCTGAAATATCGTGTCGTCTATAATCTTCTTTCATTTAATTTACTTTCTCCATTATTTTTTCTATTTTATCATTTAAGACGACAGCCTCTAAAACATTAGAGAAAGTTTGTGAAAATCTTAATGCCGCGACACGAAAATACGGTTCAAGAATGGCTGTGAAAAATCTACAGATTATCATTAAATTCTTCATTCCTAATTGCTTTTCCCACCTAACCGAAAAAATTTTTTAACAGTAAGATTTTACAAACTCGCAAATTTCAAGGCATTACGCCTTTCCCTATGGTATAATTTTCCATACTAAATTTATATAAAGGCAACTTTCGACATTTAGAGATTTCATAAATTTTTATATTTGAGGGGGAATTTATATTGAGTCGTCTTGTCGTTAGACCTGAAACAGAAATTCAAGCAACAGCAAATTCGCTTCACTTTGATTTGGAGCGTAGAGTTACGGGAGCACCTCCCGGCCTTTGTCCTTTAGATTTAGCGAGCAGTTATTTGAAAGTTTATTCGTCTCAGACCTGCGGAAAGTGTGTTCCTTGCCGCGTAGGCTTAAAGCAGCTCGAAAAATTAATCGATGATTTAATCGAGGGGCGCGGCGATATGAAGACCGTTGACCTAATTGAACGCACGGCAGAAACTATTTACGCTTCAGCTGACTGCGCTATCGGTTACGAGGCTGCTAACATGGTCTTGAAAGGCCTAAAAGGCTTCAGAGAAGATTACATTGCCCACGCCACAAAAGGCCATTGTGTCGCCGAAGGTTTTCAGGCTGTTCCTTGCGTTCACCTTTGCCCGGCTCATGTTGACGTTCCTGGTTATATAGCTTTGATTAATGCGGGACGTTATGCCGATGCAGTGAGACTAATAAGAAAAGACAATCCTTTCCCGTCAGTCTGCGCTATGGTTTGCGAACACCCTTGCGAAAATAAATGCCGCAGAAATTTAATCGATGACGCTTTGAACATTCGAGGCTTGAAATTATATGCCGTTAAAAATTCCGGCCATGTTCCCGTTTATAGAGAGGGCGAACACGCTGCAGAAGCTACAGGCAAGAAAATTGCTATCGTAGGCGGCGGCCCGAGCGGAATTAGCGCGGCTTATTATTTAGGCATGATGGGACACAGCGTAGAAATTTTTGAACAGCGCAAAAAATTAGGCGGAATGTTGCGTTACGGTATTCCGGCGTATAGACTTCCAAGAGAAATTTTAGACGAGGAAATTAACACGCTCTTAACATCAGGCGATATTAAAGTTCACACAGAAGTTTCAATCGGCGGCGACAGTTATCCGCTCTCAAAATTACGCAGCGAATTTGATGCGGTTTATATCGCTATCGGTGCTCACACTGACAAATCTTTGAAAATTCCCGGCGAAGATGCTGAAGGCGTTATGTCAGCTGTAAGTTTATTAAGACGGATCGGCGATGATAATTATCCGGACTTCAAAGGTAAAAAAGTTGTCGTAGTCGGCGGCGGTAACGTTGCTATGGACTGCGCACGCTCTTCAGTAAGGCTCGGAGCAGAAAGAGTTATTATCGCTTATAGAAGAAGACTCGAAGAAATGACGGCTCTTGATGAGGAAATCCGCGCGGCTGAAGCTGAAGGCTGTGAACTTTTTGAACTTGTTGCGCCTTTGAAAGTTGAAGTCGGTGATGACGGAAAAGCAAAAGCCCTTTGGGTTCAAAATCAGATGATAAGTTTCATTAAAGACGGCAGACCGACCCCGAAAGCGGCGAGCCATGAGCCTGTGAGACTCGAAGCCGATATTATTATCGTTGCTATCGGTCAGGGCATTGAAAGCTACAACCTTGAAAATGTCTCAATGAATCCCAGACGCGGAACTATTAATATTCTTGACAGCGAGCAAATTCCCGACATGGACGGAGTATTTTCCGGGGGCGACTGCGTTACAGGACCTGCAACCGTTATCAGTGCTATCGGCGCGGGAAAAATCGCGGCGGCTAACATTGATGAATATTTAGGATTTAATCACCCTATTCATATTCCTGTCGATATTCCTGCTCCTGTGCCTCATAACAGACCGGCCTGCGGAAGAGTTAAACTCCGTGAGCGTTCAGTTGATGAGCGCATAAAAGATTTCAGTTTAGTTGAAGAGAGCATGACCGCCGAAGAAATGATTCAGGAAACGGAAAGATGTTTGCGCTGCGATAAATTCGGCTTTGGAACATTCAGGGGAGGACGTGAAAATAAATGGTAAACATTAAAATCAACGGTACAGATTTGCAAGTGCCGGAAAACACTACAATTCTTGAGGCCGCGAGGCTTAATAATATCAACATTCCCCACCTTTGTTACTTAAAAGGTTTGAATGAAATCGGAGCGTGCAGAGTCTGCGTTGCTGAAATTGTCGGGCTTGACAGGCTCGTAGCGTCATGCAACACGATCGCCCTTGAAGGCATGGAAATTCGTACAAATTCCCCGAAAGTCCGTCAGGCAAGAAAAATTAACGTCGAACTTTTACTTTCACAGCACAGCGCAAGATGTCCTGAATGTGCGCGTTCGGGTAACTGTGAACTTCAAAGAATTTCTAATGATTTAGGGATTTTAGAATTTCCTTATCATGAAGATATTAAAGGAATTGAATGGAACCAAGATTTTCCTTTAATCCGCAATGATAAAAAATGTATAAAATGTATGCGTTGCATACAGGTCTGCGAGAAAGTCCAGCAAATGAACGTTTGGGACGTAGCTAAATCAGGCTCTCAAACTGTCGTTGACTGCCGCGGCGGTAAAGATATTACCGAAATTAACTGTACTATTTGCGGACAGTGTATAACTCACTGCCCTGTCGGTGCTTTAACTGAACGCGATGATACTCAAAAAGTCCGCGATGCCTTAGCTGACCCGACAAAAATAGTAATTGCTTCCGTTGCTCCTGCTGTCAGAACTTCATGGGGCGAACAGTTAGGTTTGACTCACGAAGAAGCAACTTCAGAAAGACTTGTAAGCGCATTGCGTGAAGTCGGTTTCCATTATGTTTTCGACACAGATTTTTCAGCGGATTTAACGATAATGGAAGAGGGCAGCGAATTTTTGAAGAGGCTCACAGACGGCGAATTAAAAGAATATCCGATGTTCACGTCATGTTGTCCGGGCTGGGTGAGATTTGTAAAAATGGAATATCCAGAATTAGTTGGAAATCTTTCGAGCGCGAAATCTCCTCAGCAGATGTTCGGAGCAATTATAAAAACTTGGTACGCTCAAATTTTAGGCGTTAAGGCTGAAGATATTTATCACGTTTCTTTCATGCCCTGCACGGCTAAAAAATATGAATGTGATGTTGAGTGCATGAACAGTTCCGGAGCGCGTGATGTTGACGCAGTTTTGACAGTCCGCGAACTTGACAGATTAATCCGTTCGGAAGGAATTAACGTCAAGGACTTGGCCGAGAGCGGTTTTGATATGCCTTTGGGCGTAGCTTCCGGAGCGGGACATATTTTCGGAACTACAGGCGGCGTTATGGAAGCAGCCTTGAGAACGGCTTATAACTTAGTAACGGGCAAAAATCCCGATCCTGACGCTTTCAAAAATGTTCGCGGCTATAAAGGCTGGAAAGAAGCAGAATTTGAGATTAACGGCACTAAATTAAGAATTGCAGTTGCTCACGGCTTAGGAAATATCCGAAAACTTTGCGAGGCCATAAAAAATAAAGAAGTTCAATATGACTTCGTTGAGTGCATGGCTTGCCCGACAGGTTGTGCAGGAGGCGGCGGTCAGCCTATTTTTGAAGGTGAAGAACTTGGAGCAGACAGAGGCCGCTTGCTTTTAGCTCTCGATAAGAAATCCAACTTGAGATTTTCCCACGAAAATCCCTCAATTATTCAGTGTTACAGAGAATTTTTAGGGAAACCTTTGGGCGAAAAATCACATCATTTGCTTCACACGGATCAAGTCCGCTGGGAGTTATGGAAGTAGTGAGGAATGAGGAGTTAGGAAGTAGGAACTGAAAAAATTTTTTACTTCCCCGCTCCTAAATTTATAAAATTTGTTAAGAAAGTGAGGAATTTTTTGTGCTTGATAATTCTTTTTACGAAAAAACAGACGAAATTTTAAGCAAATATCCGGCGCAGGAACGTTCATTAATTCCTATTATTCACGAAATTCAAGAAACTTGGAATTATATTCCTGTCGAATTATTGTCTTATATCGCCGGCAAAATCGGCATAACTGAGACAAAGGCTTACAGCGTTGCGAGCTTCTATGAAAGATTTTCATTCGAGGCTAAAGGAAAATATATTATCAGAGTCTGCGACGGTACTGCCTGCCATGTCAGACAGTCTGTGCCTGTTCTTAACCGTCTGCGTGAAGAACTCGGACTTTCAGAGAAAAAACATACTACTGACGATATGTTATTCACGGTCGAAACTGTATCGTGTTTAGGGGCTTGCGGACTTGCTCCGGCCATGATGGTAAATGATAAAGTTCACCCGGCTATGACACCGGATAAAGCTACGGCTCTCATTAAAGAGTTAAAAGAGGAGGCCGCGAAAGAATGAACAGAATCGAAAACTTTGAAGAATTAAAAAAATTTCATGAACTTTTTGAAGCTAAAATTAAAAACTCTCCCTGCCGTGTATTAATTTGCGCAGGCACTGGCTGTCAGGCCGGAGGAAGTGCAAAAATCGCTGAACGTTTCAACGAACTTGCAGGAACTGACGCAAATATTTCCGTAGAGTTTGCTCCCGAAGCTGCCGGGCATCCTGTAGGAGTAAGACGCACAGGTTGTCACGGATTTTGCGAAATGGGGCCGTTAGTTCGTATTGAACCGCAGGGAATTTTATACACTAAAGTCAAGCCCGAAGACTGCGATGAAATTTTTGAAAAGACAATAAAGAACGGCGAAATTATTGACAGACTGATTTATAAAATGGACGGCAAAGAATACGTCAAGCAGGAAGAAATTCCGTTTTATGCCGGTCAGACCCGTGTCGTTCTTAAAAATTGCGGACATATTGACGCAGAACACATTGAAGAAGCTATCGCGAGCGGAGCTTATCAGGCATTGGCTCATTCGCTTTTTGATTTAACGCCCGATGAAGTTATAGAGAAAATTTTAGACTCGAATTTAAGAGGACGCGGCGGCGGAGGTTTCCCGGCCGGTAAAAAATGGCAGCAGGTTGCCCGTCAAGCTGAAACGGTCCGTTATGTCGTATGCAACGGCGATGAAGGCGACCCCGGCGCTTTTATGGACCGTTCAATAATGGAAGGCGATCCTCATAAAATGATCGAAGGCATGATTATAGCTGCTTACGCTGTCGGAGCTCACGAGGGGTATATTTATGTCCGCGCTGAGTATCCTTTAGCCGTTAAAAGATTGCAGATTGCTATAAAACAGGCCACAGAAGCAGGATTGCTCGGCGAAAATATTTTAGGTTCGGGCTTTGATTTTCAGCTTCACATTAATCGCGGTGCAGGAGCTTTCGTCTGCGGCGAGGGAAGTGCTTTAACTGCTTCAATCGAAGGCAAGCGAGGAATGCCCAGAGTTAAACCGCCGCGAACAGTCGAGCAGGGATTATTTGAAAAGCCTACAGTATTAAATAACGTTGAAACTTTTGCGAACGTTCCGATGATTATCACTAACGGAGCAGACTGGTTCAAAGGTTTCGGCACTGAAAAAAGTCCCGGAACAAAAGCCTTTGCTCTCACCGGAAGCGTCAAAAATACCGGCTTAATTGAAGTCCCGTTCGGAATTACTCCGCGCGAAATTATTTTCAAAATAGGCGGAGGCATTCGCAACGATAAAAAATTCAAAGCCGTTCAGATCGGCGGACCTTCAGGCGGCTGTTTGACAGAAAGCCAGCTTGATGAACCTCTTGATTTCGATAACGTCAAAAAATTAGGCGTAATTGTCGGCTCAGGCGGCCTCGTCGTAATGGACGAAGATACCTGCATGGTCGAAGTTGCGAGATTCTTCATGGAATTTACTCACCGTGAAAGCTGCGGAAAATGTGTCCCGTGCCGCGAAGGAACTCTAAGAATGTTAGAAATTTTAGAGAGAATTGTCGCGGGTCAGGGCGAAATGGAGGACATCGAAAAACTTAGAACGCTCTCGGATTTAATTATCAACACTGCTCTCTGCGGACTCGGGAAATCTGCTCCGCTGCCTGTCGTCAGCACTCTCGATAATTTCCTTGACGAATATGAAGCTCACATCAAAGACAAAAAATGCCCGGCTCATGTCTGTCAAAAACTCAAGCAGTACATTATCGACAAAGAAAAATGCAAAGCCTGTTCAAAATGCGCAAGAGGCTGCCCTGTCCAAGCTATTCACGGCGCGCCTAAAACTCCGTACGAAATTGACCAGAGCAAGTGTATCAAGTGCGGTGCGTGTATTGCTGCTTGTCCGTTCAAAGCTATCTATGTCGCTTAGGAGGTGTTGAAATGGGATTTATGAAAATTGACGGTTTTCCCGTTGAATTTACAGACGAACCTAACGTTCTTTCAGTTATAAGAAAAGCCGGAATAGATTTACCGACTTTATGTTATCATTCGGAGCTTTCAATTTACGGAGCCTGCAGACTTTGCAACGTTGAAGACGATAGAGGCAGAATTTTCGCGTCATGTTCAGAACGTCCGCGCGACGGCATGAGCATTAAGACTAACACGCCCAGACTCGTTCGTTACAGACGAATGATTATTGAGTTATTGCTCGCTTCACACGACCGCGATTGCACTTCTTGCGTTAAGAGCGGCGACTGCGATTTACAGAGATTAGCTCACAGGCTCGGCGTTGCGAGTGTCTCATATCCTGCTCACAAGGGTCATCACCCGATAGATTTCAGCTCGCCTTCAATCGTTAGAAACCCGAATAAATGTATTCTTTGCGGCGACTGCGTCAGAGTCTGCGAGGGTATTCAGGGGGTTAACGCTATTGACTTTACTAATCGCGGAACTTACGCGACAGTAGCTCCGGCATTTAATAAGGAACTCGCTAAAACAGACTGCGTTAATTGCGGTCAATGCCGTGTAGTCTGCCCGACGGGTGCTATAAGTATTAACACTAATATCCGCCCCGTTTGGGAAGCATTATCAGACCCCGATGTAAAAGTTTTTGCGCAGGTTGCTCCGGCTGTCCGTGTTGCAGTCAGTCAGGCATTCGGAGGCGAACGCGGCGAGAACGTCATGGGTAAAATCGTTGCGGCTTTGCATCGTCTCGGCTTCGATGAAGTTTATGATACGACTTTCGGAGCAGACTTGACGATTTTAGAGGAAAGCAAAGAATTTCTTGAAATTTTCGAGAAAGGCGGGCCTTTCCCGTTGTTTACGTCATGCTGCCCGGCTTGGGTAAAATTCTGTGAGACCCGCTGGCCTGAATTTTCTAAAAATATTTCAACAAGTTACTCGCCTATTCAAATGTTAGGCTCAGTTGCGCGTGAATATTTTGCAGACCCGGCCAAGAACGAGGGCAAGAAAATTCTTTCAGTCGGTATCATGCCGTGCACAGCGAAAAAAGCTGAAATTTTACGCGACGATTTGAAACGCGACGGAAAACAAAATATTGATTACGTCCTCACGACCGAAGAATTAATCACTATGATTAAGCGCGCCGGTATTCAGTTCGATAAATTAGAGAGCGAAGCTGCCGATATGCCTTTCGGAATGGGCTCAGGCGGCGGAGTTATTTTCGGAAATTCAGGCGGTGTTATGGAAGCTGCTTTGAGAACTCTTTGCGAAGGTCCCGACCGTCCTGCTATTGAGGCATTGCGTCAAAGCGGTGTAAGAGGTCCCGGCCCGTTACGCGAATTTACGTTCAATTACAAAGGCAACGAAATTAAAGCGGCAGTTGTCAGCGGACTTGCCGAAGCCAACGAATTATTAAAGCAGATTAAGAGCGGCGAAAAATTCTTCCATTTTGTTGAAGTCATGGCCTGCAGACGCGGCTGTATCATGGGAGGCGGACAGCCTGCTCACGCTGGTAAACGCACAAAAGAAGCCCGTAAATCAGGACTTTACGACTCCGACATTAATACGCAAATTAAAAAGTCCAACGAAAACCCGACGGCTCTCGCGATTTATGACACGTTAATAAAAGGACGCGAGCATGAACTTCTTCACAGCCATCGCGAAAAATAAAAATTAAAATTAAAACTCGAATGTTTTTCCCCTGAAATTTTTTCGGGGGATTTTTTTTTATAAAAATAAATTTTTATTTCGTAATCTTAAGAGGAAGAGCCTCAAAAAATTTCGTGCGTTTTTTTTTCAAAAATTTTTCTGTGAAACTTTGCAGGAAGAAATTAAAATTAAGATTTTTGTAATAATAAATGTAATAATAAAAAATAATTTCCCGACTCATACCGGGAAACTTTCTTTGAGAAATTATAACACAAAAAATAAAATTTTGTTTCATTATTTTAATATTTTGGATTGCCCCGCGTGTATAATTAAAAATTAATTTAATTTTATAAAAACGGAGATGAAAAATTTATGATAATCGGAACTATTCATAACTCTTCACGCTATTATTATTTAGGCGAGGGCGTTAAACTCGCTCTTAAATACTTGGCCGGACATGAAAACGAACTCGAAAATCTTTCAGCCGGTAAATATGAAATTGACGGCGATAATGTTAATTTCAGCGTCTCGGAATTTCAAGCCGCTAAACCTGAAGAAAAATTTTTTGAGACCCATGACGAACATATTGATATTCATGTAACGTTAAAAGGCTCTGAATGGTACGGCTATGCTCCGGCCGAAAAAATGAAAAATGAAAAAGATCACAGCGTCGAAAAAGATAACCGCCATTTTTATGACAAACCTGAAGACGCTTTATTTTTTAGGGCAATTCCGGGACATTTTTTAATTTTCATGCCCGAAGACGCTCACAAAGCTGCGTTTACTATGGATGAACAGGGCCCGGTTAAAAAAATCGTAATGAAAGTAAAAATATGAGTCCTGATGATAATTTTTTCATGAGCGCGGCTATTGACGAAGCTAAAAAAGCATTTTCGCGCGGCGACGTTCCTGTCGGGGCGTTAATTGTTTACGAAAATAAAATTTTAAGTTACGGCAGCGACAAAAAAATTTCTGACCCTACTGAACACGCTGAAATTATCGCGATCAGATCCGGAGCGGAAAAATTAAAACGCTGGAATTTATCCGGCTGTGTTTTATATGTAACTCTTGAGCCTTGTCCGATGTGTGCAGGAGCCTGCGTTAATGCAAGAATTTCGAGAGTCGTTTACGGCGCAAAAAATTTCAAGTCCGGAGCGGCCGGAACTCTTTACAATATTTTGAATGATTCGAGATTAAATCATACTTGCGAAGTTAAATCCGGCGTTATGAAATCAGAATGTTTGAATTTACTTCAAAATTATTTTTTTATCAGGAGGCAGCGTCAATGATTCAAACGTGTTCAATTTCAAACTTAAAAATTTTTGAACCCGATGACGGCACGAGGCAGTTAGCTAAAGAAATTTCATGCCCTGAACTTGCCGCAGGAGTTCTAAAAATGCTTCACGAGGACAGCGACATTAAAACTCTTCGTGAATGGATACGCCCGGACTTTAGAAAAGAACTTGAAAGCCTCGATTTAGGCGAAGGAGCAAAGGCCGCTAAAGATTTATGGGAGTCTAAAAGTTCATTCGGAAATGTTTTAGTTTACGGCGACTATGATACTGACGGAATTTCCTCGACTGTTTTAGCTATGGAAATTTTCAGAAATAAAGCCGCTCAAGTCCGTTATTTTATTCCAAGAAGAGACGTTCACGGCTACGGATTAAATTCCGAAATTTTAGATAAAGTCGTTTCTTGGGGTTGTAACACTCTCGTTGTTGTCGACTGCGGAACGAATGACTCTGAAATGCTCGAAAAATTAAAAGACGCAGGTATTAATATTTTCGTCTTCGATCATCACGCCGTCTCGCTTCCCGTAACTATAAAAACTATCGTAAATCCCTCGATTAACATGGACGCGGGCGAACAGCAAAAAATTTGCGCTACTGCCGTTCTGTGGTGCTGGGCCTGCAAAGAAAAAATAATCTCGCAGAATTTCTTAAAATATTCCGTTGATTTAGCTGCCCTTGCAACGATAGCCGACTGTATGCCGCTTCATAATTTGAATAGATTACTCGTCCGTTACGGAATAAAATTAATGAGAACTAATCCGAGACGCGGCCTAAGTGCTTTATTTGACTGTTTAGGAATTAATAAAGAGCAGCTTTCAGAAGAACATTTATCTATGAGAGTTATTCCGTGCCTTAACGCTCCGGGAAGAATAGCTGCGGCTGATGTCAGCGTCCGGGCTTTGCTTGGTGTCGGCAGCAATGATTCAGTTTATTCATGCGTTAATGAGTTGACAAGAATAAATAAAAAACGCCAGTCTTTAACCGAAGAAATAGCAAGAAAAATTGACAACGGCATAACGAGCGGCGAAATTAATCAAAAAGTTTTATATAATGAGGCTTGGCCTATCGGAGTTTTGAGCGGAGTTGCGAGCCGAGTCTGCGCTGAATACAACAGGCCGATAGCTTTAGCTGCTCCGACTAATGAAGGGAAAGTTATACGCGGAACTTTGAGAGTTCCTGAGGGCGGCGACGCTGTAGGAGTTTTAAGAGAGATTTCAGAGAAATTAGACGCTTGGGGCGGCCATAAATACGCTGCAGGTTTTTCGGTTTTAATGGAAAATTGGCCGGAAGTAAACAAAGAACTTGAAAAAGTTTTGACGGATATTAAAATTGTAGACGATAAACAGACTCCGGCGATTAATATTTCTCCGTCAGAAATTTCGATTTTAGACTGGCGTATGGTCTGCGAGCTTGGACCTTTCGGGAATAATAATCCCGCTCCTAAATTATTTACGCTGAATAAACCCGGCGAAATTGAAATAAGTCCTTTGGGAAAAGATAATAAACACAGCTACATAAAAATAAAAAATGCAAAATTATTAGCATTTAATATTTCACCGAAAGAAATTTTAGAATTATCCGGAAAAATTCAAGGTTTTATTTATCATCCGAGATTAGATTACTGGCACCACGAAGAGCAGCTTCAATTTATTTTTGACTGCGCAGTAATTAAAGATTAATTACAATTTTTGAAAGGAGTGAAGCGAATGGCAAAGGGAGTTAAGAGCAAAGAGTCAGACGTTAAAAAATTAAATGTAAATGTAAAAAACGAAATTAAGCCTCAAATTGTAAATGCTGAAGAAAAAGAAAACGAAACTTTAGAGATCGGCGGACAGTCGTTTTCTTCGATAATGAACAGCATACCCTCTATTGATAATTCGTCAAATTTTCTTCACGATATGTATGCTTTACGCGATGAATTTTTTGAAAAAATCCCGGAAAATTCTAAGCAGGAATGTGTCCGCACAGTTTGGCAGGAACTTTGGGGAAAAGCTATGCTTTCTCTAACTCCCGAACAAATGCAGAGGCTCGGAGAGGCTTTTGTATTTGCGGCCCAAGCTCACGAACATCAATTAAGAAAATCCGGCGATCCTTATATAATTCACACTTTGAGCGCGGCTTTAATTCTTGCAGGTATGCACTTGGATATGGCTACTCTTGAAGCGGCTTTGCTGCATGATACTCTTGAAGACACTGACGTAACTTCGGAGCAGTTAATAGAAAAATTCGGCCCTGATGTCGAGACTTTAGTAAAAGGTGTAACGAAATTAGCCGGAGAAGAAATTAAAGAATTTATGTCGCGTGAAGATTTAACGAGTGAAAATCTGCGCAGAATGTTTATCGTTATGGCGCAGGATATTCGCGTAGTTTTAATAAAATTAGCCGACAGACTTCACAACATGAGAACTCTTGAAGTTATGAGGCCGGACAAACGCGAAAGAATAGCCCGCGAAACTATGGAAATTTACGCGCCTCTTGCTCACCGTTTAGGAATTTATCAGATTAAGCGCGAACTTGAAGATTTATCTTTCATGTATTTACAGCCGGATATTTATCACGAAGTCGAACGCCGCGTTAAAATCCGTATGCCTAAAATGGGTGAAGTTATCGAAAAAACCCGCGCAACTCTTGAGACACGTCTTGAAGAAGAGCATATTCCATGCAGAATTAAAGGACGCTCGAAACATTATTACAGCATTTACGAAAAAATGCAGCGTAAAAAAATTTCGTTTGATGAACTTTATGATATTTTAGCCGTCAGAGTTTTAGTTTCGGACGTTTCGACATGTTACGCAGTACTCGGAGTCGTTCACGCTATTTGGGTGCCCATTCCCGGACAGTTTGATGATTATATCGCCAATCCTAAAAGCAATATGTATCAATCTTTGCACACTACTGTAATGGCTTTCGGAGTTCCTGTTGAGATTCAGATTAGAACTTACGAAATGAATCACTACGCTGAATACGGTATCGCGGCTCATTGGGTTTATAAGTCCGGCGGAAGCAAAAAACTCAATAAAGAAATGGACGCGAAATTAAATTGGGTCAGTCAGGCATTAGAGGCCGGTCAAAACGGAAATTCTCAGGAATTTATGGACGTTTTGAAGAGCGATATTTTATTGACTAGCGAGTTATATGTTTTCACGCCCGACGGTAAGCCTATGATTTTGCCGAACGGTTCAACGATTTTAGATTTTGCTTACGCCGTCCACACTGAAATCGGAAATCACTGCGCCGGAGCAACTATTAACGGCTATATAGTTCAGCTTAACACTCAGCTTCATAACGGCGATATTGTAAAAATTTTGACTTCTCCTCAAAGTTCGCCGTCTAAAGATTGGCTTAAAATCGTAAGTTCTGCTAAAACACGGAGCAAAATACGCGCTTATTTCAGGCAGGCTGAAAAAATTGAACGTGATGAAAAATTAGAACGCGGCTGGAAATTAGTCGAACGCGAATTAAAACGGCGCGGACTTTCCGACGTTAAACGAGAAAATTTCAGCAACATTGACGATCAATTAATCGCAGTCGGATCAGGCTCAATCGGACCGGCTGAAGCTGCTCAAAAATTATCTCTTGCTTATCTTCAGCATCACACGACAGAACAGCCTAAAACAAACACTCCCGTAAATTTAGAACCTGAAAAAAATAAACACACTAAAGACACTAAGTCCGATATTTTAGTTGAAGGCGAGGGCGGAGTCAGCGTAACTCTTGCGAATTGCTGCGCTCCTGTTCCGGGCGATGAAATTATCGGATATTCTTCAACAAGACGCGGAATTACTATTCACAGAGTAGACTGCAAAGCCATAAAAAATAAATTGAACGAACGAAAAATTCAAGTCGAATGGTCGCCGCGCGAAAAAGAAAATAATCCGGCCAAGAAAACTAATCTTTATATTGCTAAACTTAACGCTGAAGGTGAAGAACGTGAAGAATTAATCAGCGATGTTAATAAAGCTATAGCATTCGCAAGCAGCAGCCTCGTAGGATTTAAGGCCGTTATGGTCGGAAACAGTTTAATGCGAATGAAAATAGAAGTCCGCGTAAAAGATCTTGAACATTTATATTCAGTTATGGCAAGATTAAATGAAGTGCGCGGCATTATCGAAGTAGTAAGGAGCGATTAAATTTTGAGATTATTAATTCAGCGAGTAAAAAGAGCAAGCGTAATTATTAACGGAAATTTGAAAGATAAACGCGAAATTAATCAGGGCATGTGCGTTTTTATAGGCGTAACACACGGCGATGACGAGAAAAAAGCTGACTGGCTCGCCGATAAAATGACAGGACTTAGAATTTTTAATGACGCTGACGGAAAAATAAATCTTTCATTAAAAGATATTGACGGAGAAGTTTTATTAGTGTCGCAGTTTTCTCTTTATGCCTCATGCGCTAAGGGACGCAGACCGGGATTTTCTGACGCTGCCGCACCTGACGAAGCTGAACGGCTTTATAATTATTTCGTTGAAAAAGTAAAAACTCTCGGACTTAAAAAAATTTCCTGCGGAGAGTTCGGTGCAGATATGGAAGTCGAAATTATTAACGACGGGCCTTTAACTTTTATAATAGACTCGCCCGATTAAAAATAATTAGGAGTGAGGAGTTAGGAATGAAAAAATTTTTTCTTGCGTTCATGATTTTAATAGCGTTAAGTTCAGGGGCTTTTGCGGCTGAAAATGATGATACTTATGTCCGCAAAGATTTGTTTGAAGCGTATATGAAAAATATTGATTCAAAACTCGATACTATTTTGAGAGAACAGTCTCTTATGCGCGAAGAACAAAAAAATTTGAGAGATGAACAAAAAAGTATGCGCGAAGATATTAAGAATATTGACACTCGCTTAACAAAACTTGAAACTCAAGTCGAAGGAATATCTGTCGCGTTGTCTAACCGTATTGACGGAGTATCTGTCGCATTATCTAACCGTATTGAGGGAGTATTTGTTGCTCTATCTAACCGCATTGAAGGAGTAGAAAAACGTTTTGATGATTTGCGCGGTGATATAAATATAGGAATTGCTCTTATCGGATTAGTTGCTATTTTCTTAGGCCTGCCTGTTATCCAAAGATTATGGGAAAAACGTAAAGAAGCCAAGCAGCAATATCTCAAGCCGGAAGAAATCGAAAAATTAATTATAAGTAAAATTGAAGCTGCAATGAAAGGAAATTTAAGCAATGCTGCGCTATAAAAAAATAAAAATTTTTCTTGCGTCTATGATTTTAATAGCGTTAAGTTCAGGGGCTTTTGCTGCTGAAAATGATGATGTTTATGTCCGCAAGGATTTATTTGAAGCATACATGAAAAATCTTGATTCAAAACTTGACACTATTTTGAAAGAGCAGTCTCTTATGCGCGAAGATATTAAGAATTTGACGCAATCTGTAATTGCATTAAGTGAACGTGTTACTAAGGTTGAAACTCGTATAGACGGTTTAGAAAAACGTTTTGATGATTGGCGTTACGATATTTATCTCGGTATAGGATTATTGAGTTTTATCGGGATACTTTTCGGCCTGCCTGTTATTCAAAAATTATGGGAAAAACGTAAAGAAGTTAAACAGCAGTCTTTTACAATGGAAGATATTGAAAAATTAATTACAAGTAAAATTGAAGCTGCAATGAAAGGAAATTTAAGCAATGCTGCACTATAAAAAAATAAAAATTTTTCTTGCGTCTATGATTTTAATAGCGTTAAGTTCAGGATCTTGCCTGACGGCAGGCGGGGCTTTCGCTGCTGAAAATGATGATGTTTATGTCCGCAAAGATTTATTTGAAGCATATATGAAAAATATTGATTCAAAACTCGATACGATTTTGAAAGAACAGTCTCTTATGCGGGAAGAACAAAAAAGTATGCGGGAAGAACAAAAAAATATTGATACACGTTTAACAAAACTTGAAGCTCGTGTTGAAGGAGTATTTGTCGCTTTATCTAACCGCATTGAGGGAATATCTGTAGCACTTTCTAATAATTTCAATGGACTTGAAAAACGTTTTGATGTATTGTTGTATGTAGTGATTGCCTTTATCGGCTTAATCGGAGTTATCTTCGGTCTTCCTGTTGTACAAAGATTATGGGAGCAGCGTAAAGATACTAAACGTATAGAAGATATTGAAAAGATTTTCGAGCGAATGTTTGAAGCTAAACTTACAGAAATGAAAATGAAAGGAAATTTAAGCAATGCTGCAATATAAAAGATTCCCCTTAGGGGCATTATGGACTAACGGTTATTTATTTTGGGACGAAGAAACTCACGACGCTTTTTTTATTGACCCGGGCGGAAAAACTAAAGACGTTAAAAATTTTCTTGAGAAAAATAATTTGAACTTAAAAATGATTTTGCTCACTCACGGTCATATTGATCATATTGCCGGAGTTCATGAGCTTGTGCCTTTAGTCGGCGATAATATTTATATCGGGAAAAATGACGCTCACATGCTAAAAAATCCCTCGCGCGAACTTCAAGCACTCCTCGAAGTCAACTGCGACGGCCTCGAAAATTTCAAAACTGTCGAAGAAGGAAATGTGCTTGATTTTCCCGGCTATAAAATTAAAATTCTCGAAACTCCCGGCCACACTGAAGGAAGTGTCTGTTTTTTAATCACGGATAATAATAAACACGAAATTTTAATCTCGGGCGATACTTTATTTGCTCAAAGTGTAGGGCGTACAGACTTAGAGGGCGGCGACAGTCTTAAACTTGAAAATTCTTTGAAAAGACTTGCGGAATTTCATGACGGTCTCCGCGTTTTACCCGGACACGGCCCGGATACAAGTATCGGTGAAGAACGTGAATTAAATCCTTATTGGCCAAGATAAAGGAAGCAGGTAAAAAATAAAAATGTTAAAAATGTTTTCAGGAATGTTAGGGCTTGATGTCGGTATCGACTTAGGCTCTTCAAATATAGTTGTTTATGTAAAAGATAAAGGAATAGTTTTCAGCGAACCTTCAGCAATAGCCGCAAAAAAACTTCCAAGAGGCGAAGGCTATGAAATTATCGCTGTAGGCCACGCAGCAAAAGCAATGTCAGGAAAAGTTCCCGGCGGTATCGAAGCTATCCGGCCTCTTGAGGGCGGAGTAATTTCAAATTTCGATATGACTCAGGAATTAATACGCTATTGTCTTAAACGTGTAAGTTCAAATAATTCTTTTGTTGTTCACCCGCGTGTCGTTATCTCAATTCCGGCTGAAGTTACAGGCGTTGAAAGAAAAGCCGTAATTGACGCTACACTCGGGGCAGGAGCAGCAGAGGCTTATGTAGTATCAGAACCTATAAGCGCGGCACTCGGTGTCGGACTTCCGATTGATAAACCTAACGGCTGTATGATTATTGACATCGGCGGCGGAACAAGTGAAGTCAGCGTTATATCTTTAGGCGGTATAGTCGTAACAAGTTCTGTCAGAACTGCAGGCAGGTCAATGGACAACGCTATTATTAACATGGTCAGACAGCGTTACACTCTCTTAATCGGCGATAACACTGCGGAAGAAGTTAAAAATACTATCGGCTCGGCTCTGCCTATGGATCCGGAATTAGAAATGAACGTAAAGGGGCGCGATTTATCCGGCGGTCTTCCTAAAAGCGATGTAATTTCTTCAATCGAAGTCCGTGAAGCTATGGAACCGATTTTTACAAACATTGAAGACATGGTGAAAGTAGCTCTCGAAAAAATGCCGCCCGAACTCGCTAAAGATGTCGTGGACAGAGGCGTAATTTTAACCGGCGGAGTTGCTTTGCTGCCCGGGTTTGCTGAAAGACTTTCACGCGCTATAAATACTCCCGTAATTGTTGCGGAAGAACCTTTATATTCTGTCGCACTCGGTGTCGGAAAAGTTCTTGATAATTTAGGACAAATGCGCAGAGTTTTATCTTCTGTTGAACGCGGCTCCCGTTAAAACAATTAGGAGTGAGGAATTAGGAATGAGGTATGAAAAAATAATCCCTAACCCCTCACCCCTAACCCCTAATTCAATATGGATAACACTCAAAACACTACGCGCGAATGGGTGCACGGTCTGACGGCTTTAATCTTAGCTTTATTTTTGTTAGGCGTAAGTTCAGGGCTCGGAATAGTGAAAAATATTATAGATATTTGGGGGGCTTTACTCTTTGTCCCTGAATATCCTGCTGTAGTTATGCGCGATATTTATCTCGACTGGCGTTCATGGTCGCGTGATAAAAATTCTCTAAACTCAGAAGTAATAAAACTCCGCGAAGAAAATGCTCAGCTTAGAATTGATTTAGCTAAATTAACCGGCGAAAAAATTTATTCCGAAGACATTAACCCGAAATTAAAAACCGCCCGTGTTGCTCTCCGTGCTCCGATGTCGTGGTGGAACGAAATTAAAATCGATAAAGGCGAAATAGATAAAATAACTCAGGGTATGCCGATTTTCTATAACGGATATTTATTAGGGCGGGTAAGTTCTGTTTCAACAATGTCATCATGGGTCGAGTTAATAACGTCAGCTTCTTTCATGATCCCTGCCGTTATCGAAGAAACACGCGAACTCGGTCTAATTGTCGGCGACGGGAGCGGCTCTGTAGCTTTGAGATATATTCCTGCTGGACGCGGCATTAAATCCGGAATGAAAGTCAGCACCGCAATGATAGGCGAACAGCTTCCACCGGGACTTCCTATCGGGAAAATCGCGGGCGAAATTTCTTCAGGCTCTGACGGTTACGCAACTTATAAAATTGACCCGGGCGCGGAACTTTCTAAATTTTACACAGTTAATTATTAAACGAAAATGATTTTAGTAATTTTATGGCTTATTCAGGATTTTTTAACGGTTTTATCCGGCGGCGGTATGCAGATACCGGGTTTATTTATGCTTGGAATTGTTTACAGACTTTTATTTAACGATGACAGCGATGTAAATCTCTGGGCAATTTGGAGTGCTTTTGCCGGAGGAATTTTATGGGACTTGCGCTGGATCGGTATACCTGGATTTTTTACTCTCGGGAATGTTATTGTAGTTTTAATTTTAGTTCAGGTTTGGGGCTCAATACCTCCGCAGGGCAGGACGGGAGGAATGTTTTTATTAGTTTTTATTTTAATGGAAATTTCGCAGTTAATTCCTCCGATGCTGCCTGTATTAATTTTGGGCGGTAATACGGGCTGGAGTTTCTTTTTGCTTCAACAGTTTTATTCGCTGCCTGCTATAGGATTTTCGATGTATTTATATTCAAAACGTCTCAGAAATTCTGCAAAATAATTTTTTAAGGAGATAAATTTTTATGACAGAAAGTTTTTTCGCGGCTTTAAGAGTTGTAATTCCGATGATAATTTTAATGAGTTTAGGCTGGATTTCGCGGGTTGAAAATTTAATTACACGTCCGGCTATGAAAGAATTTGACAGATTAATTTTCAAATTTTTTATGCCTTTGCTTTTATTCAAAAATATTTACGAAATGGATTTCTCGCAGGGATTTTTAATCAAAGAAATGATTTTCACGGGAATTTCTTTGCTTGCTATTTTTATATTTGCGATTTATGTCCCGAGACTTTTAACTAAAGACGGCAATAAATCCGCTGCAATCGGGCAGGCTGTAGGGCGCGGAAATTATATTTTATACGGTGTTGCGGTCAGTGAAGCTCTTTTCGGTGAGGGCAATGTAGGTGCTGTTGTAATGTTAGGTGTGCTTGTAATTCCGGCGATAAATATTTTTGCGGCTGTAATTCTTGAGTTAAACCGTTCAGGCCAAGCAAAATTAGGAAAATTATTTATAGCTGTTCTTAAAAATCCCATGATAATCGGAGCAATTTGTGCATTTGCTTTTAAGATTTTAGGGCTTTCAATTCCTGCTCCCGTATGGTCAGCAATTCGGAGCGTGGCAAACTCAACAACAACAGTAAGTTTTATTTCGCTCGGTGTTGGCCTTGAGATGCCTGAAGGCGGCGACAAAAAATTATTAGCTTGGGGAGTATTTTTAAGAATGATAGTCGTTCCTATTATTTTCATGCCGCTTGCTATTTTAACGGGCTTCAAAGATCAAAGTATGTGCGCTTTAATGATAGTTTTTGCGGCTCCGTCAGCTGTAGCTTCTTATCCTATGGCCGTAGCAATGGGAGCGGACGGGAAATTAGCGGGGCAGTTAGTCTGCGTAACGACTTTAATCTCAGTTTTTACGATTTTCTTATGGACGCTTTTATTAAAAACTTTAGGACTAATGTAAAGAAATAGTTAGGAGTTAGGGGTTAGAAAATTCTCGCGCACTTAGCTTTTTTAATAAGAAAAAATTTTAGGCACGCGCAAATGCTTTTTATGGTGAGGGGTTAGAAATTTTCTTACTTCCTACCTCCTACTTCCTACTTGCCCTTATAAATTCTTGCTTCAAGAGGTTTTAATTCGGACTCTTCAAAAATTTTTTCGCTCGACAAAATTAAATTTTTCTTTGCGATTTTGTCAGGAACTTTCACGGGCTTTAACGTAAAATTCACGATTGTAATAATTTTTTCGTCATTCAATGAACGTTCAAACGCGAAAATTTCTTCACTGTCCGCAAAAATTTCTTTATAATCTCCTGCGATTAATGCTTCATGATTTTTTCTAAGCGCGCTTAATTTTCTATAAAACTTAAGCACAGAGTCCGGGTCTTTTTCTTCTGCTTCGGCATTTATAGTTTTATAATTTTCGTTCACCGGCAGCCACGTTTTAACATTTTCGGGCGAAAATCCCGCGTTAGCTTTGTTATTCCACTGCATGGGCGTACGGGCATTATCGCGGCTGAAATATTTTACAAATTTCATAGCTTCGTCCGGCTTAAAACCCTCGCTCAAAGCTATTTTATATTGACCGTGAGAAGAAATATCATCGTAATTATTTATATCGTTCCATGATACGTTCGTCATTCCAAGTTCTTGGCCTTGATAAATAAAAGGAGTTCCGCGCAACGTCATTAAAACTGCGGCTATAGCTTTCGCTGCTTTTTTCGGGTCTGCTCCGTCAGGCAAAAAATGATTTACGCTTCTCGGCTGATCATGATTTTCAAAAAATATAGGATACCAGCCGTTATTTTTCGTAGCGTTCTGACTTGCTGTGAGAGCTTTTTTAAGTTCCGTTAATTTCCAGTCGCGTTTATGACACCAAATTTCAAAATCATCGAAAGGCAGGCTGACATGACTAAATTCAAAGAGCATATCAAAAACTCCGTGCTCACCGACCCAGTCTTTTAAGTCTTCGGGCTTAACTCCGTTAGCTTCTCCGACAGTAAAAATATCTTTGCCCTCGAAAACTTCACGCTTAAATTCTCTTAAAAAATCTAAAATTCCCGGCCTGTTTGCCGTCATTAAATGAATATTAATCGTGCCTTCTTTGCTGTCGGGCTCACCGTCTAAAAATTCCGCAGGCTTTTTTATGTAAGTTATAGCGTCAATCCTGAAACCTCCGACACCTTTTGAAAGCCAAAAATTTGCAGCGTCATATAAAGCCCGTCTGACTTCGGGATTTTCCCAATTTAAGTCCGGCTGCTGCTCAGCAAATGTGTGAAGATAATATTGTTTTCTTTCTTCGCACCATGTCCATGCGCTTCCGCCGAAAATTCCGCGCCAGTTCGTAGGCTCGTGTCCGTCTTTAGCATCGCGCCAAATATACCAGTCGGCTTTGGGATTAGTTTTATTTTTCTTTGACTCTAAAAACCATGAATGTTTATCTGAAGTATGATTAAAAACTAAATCCATGACGATTTTAATTCCGCGTTTATCAGCTTCTGAAATTAATTCGTCAAAATCTTTCATGCTCCCGAAATTTTCATTTATTCCCGTATAATCCGAAATATCATAGCCGTTATCTATCATAGGGGACGGATAAATCGGAGTCAGCCATAACGCTCCGACATCAAGAGACTTCAAATAATCGAGTTTGTTAATTATGCCTCTAATATCGCCCGTACCTGAGCCGTTAGTATCTAAAAAACTTTTCGGGTAAATTTGATAGACGGGCTTTTTCTGCCACCATTTTAATTTTAATTTTTCTTTTAATTCTAAAATTCTCATGACGCTTTCATTAATCCTTTCTTCTGAAATCCGCCCGGATTTAACGGCGTTCAAAACTCCCTCGAACGCTTCAATATAATCATAAGGCATTAAGACTATATCATTGCCGGCCTCAAGAGCTAAAATAGCGGCCTGTGAAGATTTATAATTATTTTTTATCGCGTCCATGTTCATAGCGTCAGAAATAATCACGCCGTCATAAGCTAATTCTTTTCGTAATTTATTTGTGATTAATTCGCGTGAAAAAGTCGCGGGCAAACCGTCAATATTTTTCATAGTAATATGAGCGGTCATAATAGCGTCAGTTTTTTTCAAATTTTCTTTGAAAGGAATAATCTCGGCTTTTAATAAATCTTTCCAAGTTTTATAAACATTAACCACGCCTTTGTGGGTGTCGCCTTTAGTGTCGCCGTGTCCTGGAAAATGTTTAATGCAACCTGCAATGCCCTGAGAGTGCAAACCTTCAAGAAATTCGCTGACATTTTTCGATACAAATTCGGGATTATCTCCGAAAGCCCTGTCTCCGATTACGATATTTTCGGGATTAGTATTGACATCAGCAACGGGAGCAAAATCGAAATTAAAGCCGTATTCTTTGACATAAGCCCCGATAATTTTTCCGGCCTCAAGAGATTTTTTTGACTCCGCTATTTTTTGAACGCTCTCGAATTTTTTGACGTTAAAATTTTTTGCGTTCGCTATGCGTGAAATTTGTCCGCCCTCTTCGTCAACGGCCATAAAGGGAAATATTTTGCAAGAATTTTTTAATGCCTGAGTGAAAGTTTTTAACTGCTTGGGAGTTTTAATATTTTTTCTGAAAAGAGCAAAACCTCCGGCAGGATATTTTTTCAAAGTTTCGAGCATTGTTTTATTAATCTTGCCGACACCTTCAGCATTTGATTTATCAATTTCTTCGAGAGTTAAATTAGTGTCTAAAGCGTCAGGACGGATTATAAAAAGCTGACCGATTTTTTGTTCGAGCGTCATTGAATTCAGAGTATCTTTAACGCCTGCGAATAAAATTTCGGGAATAAATAAAAGCGCAAAAATTAATACAGCTGAAAAAATTTTTTTCAAAATTAAATTCTCCTTAAAAAAATAAAAAGTTAGGAATGAAAAGCAAAATCACTCCTAACCCCTAACTCCTCACTAAAAAAATATTTCTGCTGCGCCGTGCTCATCAAGTTTAACGACAGCGCGTAAAGGATCTGCAATTTGATCCGGGAATGAAACAGCTTCAAGCCTGTTATTTTCGTCAGTAAGAACATAAAAAGTGTAACGGTAATTATCGCTGTTTGAAAAATCTTCGCGGAGTTCTTCAATATTAATTTCACCGCGCGAAACATCTTCAATCGGTGCTAAAATCTGACTCCAAATTTGCTGCTGGCGTTCCGGCAGTAAGTCTATTAAATCCTGCTTGATTTTATCTACGTAATTATCAGAATCAGGCTTCGAAGGTTGCAGCGGCGTTAGCGGCTCCGGCTCGGGCGGAGTAACAGGAATTTCAGTCGGCGGCGTTAAAATTTCTAAAACATCATCACCCGGCTTGACAATCGGCTCAGGCTCAGTTGTAACAACGGGAGCAGGCTCTGAAATTATTTTTTGCTCTTTCGTCTCAGGCTCTGTTACTTGCGGCTCGGGAATTTCTTTTTCAATTTCTTCTTTTTTCGTAGAATTTTTTTTAGGCCGTCCCGGTTTACGTTTAGATTTCGGAATTTCGATATCTTCTTTTCCCTCGACACGCTTAATTAATTCTTTTGCGACATCTTTATAACATTGAGCGGCCTTTGAAGTCGGAGAATATTCAAAAATCGACATTCCCATACTTGACGCTTCGATTAAGCCGACACTCTGAGAAATATAACTTTCAAATAAAATATCGGCGTAACTTTTTTTAATTTCGCTGAAAATTGTCTGCGCTATAGAAAAGCGGGGATTATGATTTGTCATCAAAATTCCTAAAATTTCCAAATTATGCCCGATTCTTTCACACAAAACCGGCAGAGCTTCTTCAAGCAGCTTAAATCCGAAAAGACTGTAATAACCTCCGTCCATCGGTACAATTATTTTGTCGCAGGCCGCTAAAACGTTCCGCGTAAAAATTCCAAGCTGAGGAGGGCTGTCGATAAATACATAATCGTATCTATCCGGCGAAATTGCCTGCACAGCCTCACGCAGAAGCAAATCATTTTCTAAAATTCCGGAGTTGTTTAATTCCGCCATAGTCAAATTTAACGAACTCGGAATAACATCAACGCCCTCTTTTTGCCTGACAATATCGTCCCATTTTGCTTCGCCCGTGAGTAAATCAAAAACCTGCGGATCAGTCGAGCCCGGAGTAACTCCGAAGCCCGCGCTTAAGTTGCTTTGAGGGTCCATGTCGATAACTGCGACACGGCGGCCTGTCTTAGCTAAGGCAACAGCGATATTTTGACACGCTGTAGTTTTCCCTACGCCGCCTTTGAGATTGCAAAAACCTATTATAATCACTTAATTTTTCACCTGCTCTTGTTTTTTAAGAAATTCCTCGATTTCAGCATTTTTATGAGTTTTCAAACTTTGGTTATAAAGTTCAATAGCTTCTTTAATTTTTCCGGCTTTATAAAGCGCGTTAGCTTCTTTAATTTGTTTATTAGCAGCTTCAACGGCGTTATTTTCCTTTAAGACCTCAAAGAGACGCGCCGCCCATTTTTGAAGATCGGGGTTCGGAGAAATTTTCAGGGCTTTTCTGTAAAGTTCGAGAGCCTGTTCAGCTTTGCCGTCCGCTAAAAGTTCGTCAGCTGATTTAATAATTTTTTGGGCATCGGCTTTTGTTCCTATTCCGAAATCTTCAGGGCCTCTTAAATATTCGTCGGGTGCGAGACCTCTGTTGCGGCTGAGATTTTGTATTCTTTGACGGGCGTTTTCATTGTCCCAAAGTTTTACGCTCTCATGAAAACGTGTTAAAGCCTCTTGAAGTTTATTTCTGCGCTGAAGTTCTTGGCCTTCGCGGTAAAGAGCATTAGACTGACGTTCGCGGCGCGAGATAACGCTTTGAAGTTCCTCGATATGCTGCCTTAAAGTCGGGTCGGGGTTGCTCATGACGCTTGCAACGTAATGGTCGTGGGCTTCCTGCAATTTTCCCTCACGTTCGAGAGTATTTCCCTCGTTTGCATATCTATCAGCATCTTCGATTAATTCAAGCCTGTTTTTAATTTTTTCAATTCTGTCAGCTATAGCGTCTGACGATAAAACGGCCATGCTTTTTTCATAATATTCGAGGGCTTCCTCGTACATGCTTTCATTGTCGTAGGCAGAGGCTGTATCGCGGAGCCAATTTGCTTTTTGCTGGAGAACTCTTAACTCGTCAACTTTATTTTCTTCGGCTTTTATTTTTTCGTCATCGTCATCAAGAGGCCAAACGACCCAAGCAGCGCGGAGATTTCTTAAAGCGTCATCGAATTTTCCTTCTTCGTCTAATTTTTCAGCATCATCGCGGAGTTTTTGAGCCTTTGAGAATTTTGAATAATTAATATTCATTGCTCTTAAACCGTCAACAATTTCAGTGTCTCTCGGAGCAAGAGATACGGCTTTCGCTGCGAGGTCGACTGCTTCAGAATAATTTTTACCGCTCCAAAGTTCTTGGGCTTTTTGCCAATTATTCCAAGCTTCACGCTCGTTGGAACTTTCCTCGAAAGTCGAGACGGGAACATTAATATTCACAACGCCTGAGCCGCTTCCTAATTTTATTCCGGACGAATTAAAAGCAACGACTGAAAGCTCACTCTCACCGATTGAGCCGCGTTTGATTGTAATTTCATTGCCGTTATCTTCAAGAATTGCAGTAGCGGCGTCGGCTGTCCATTTGAAAACCGGTTTACCGTCAAAAGCAGGCGAGAGAGTTGCGCTGATTTTAATGGGAGAATTTGCGAGTAAAGACTCGGGGCTTAAAACATTATTTGAGCGTTTTTCAGAGTCCCAAAGAGTTAAAGGTTTATCTACTACAACAGCTACATTAATTTGAAATTCTTTAGGGTCGATTAAAGTTTCTGAACTTGAAACAATATTGCCGGATCTGTCTATAAAAGACGCAACGACTTTTATGGGCTCAGTATCGAGGGGCATAAAGGCGCACTCAAGACCTCCGGCACGGAGTGAAATTCTATCGGGAGTTTTGCCTGTTGTAGGACTGACTGACCATTCTACAGAACCTCCGGAAGGAATTTGAGAAGTTTCTACAGATAAGATAACCTGCTCGCCGACATGAGCTTCATCGTTAAGAATAATAGACGAGTCTGCCTCTGCCTGCCGGACAGACAGGAACGATGCCGACGCTAAGGAAATTATCGTTAAAATTAAAGCCGTGCGAAAAATTTTTATATACATGAAAGAAAATTCCTCCTTCAAAAATTTTTTTGCTGAAATCATGAATTTATATTTAATTTAATTGCGATAATTATACATTAAAAAAACAGACCCCGCTTTTACATGGGGATCTGTTATTTATTTAGTGTATTGAGCTATTTCAAATTGCGGAATCTGATAATTTTCTTCGCCGTAGAACGTTATTTTAGCTTCACCTGTACCCTGAGCAAATTCTAAGGCCTGATTTAATCCTGTATAAAGTTCATCAAATAATGAAGTATTTTCATTTTCAAAGTCTTTCATTTTTGAACCTCCGTGCTGTTTCAATTTTTAATTGTTTCACAAGATTTTTTAATATGTTTTTCTCGCCTTGCGTAAGATTTGCCTGCTTATCCTTAGAAAAAATTGTTACTAAATATATAATTTCGTATTCTCCAAAATCTACATAACAAACTCTTACACTCCCGCTTTTTCCGCGATTAGGAAAGGCGAAACGCATTTTACGAATACCTCCTGTTCCCTCTATTATTGCACCTGTTTGAGGATTTTCTAAAAGTAAATTCTGTAAGTCTGCTAAATCATTATCATCAAATCCTAAATCATTCCATCGTTTTGTAAATAAAGGAACTTCTACAAATATTCTAATCAAAATAAGTTCACTCCTTAAAAATTTTTTTATAAATTATAACCACGATCGAAAAATTTCAATACTTTTATTAAAAAAACAGACCCCGCTTTTACACGAAGCCGTTATTTATTTATAATTGCGCAGAAATTCCGCCGATATTTTTCAATATTGTATTAGCAGTTGTTACTGCCGTAAATTATTATTTTATTCCGTATTTTTGGCAAAGTTCGCCGATTTCACCGTTGAAGCCTTCGCCGAGAGCGTTAAAAGTCCAGCCACCGCCGACTCTGTAAAGTTCAGCCGCGATTACTGACATTTCAGTAGAAAACTTTTCATTGAGGTTGTAACGCAAAAGTTCTTTATTATCTTTTTCATTGATGACACGGATATAAGCGTTTGAAACCTGTCCGAAATTTTGTTTCCGTTTTCCTGCTTCGTAAATAGTTACGGTGAAAACGATTTTTGCAATGTTAGCCGGGACTTTCGAGAGGTCGACTTTAATCTGTTCATCATCGCCTTCACCTGCGCCCGTTCTGTTATCGCCCATTGACATGACAGAGCCGGAAATATGCTCAAGATTATTGAAAAAGACGATATCGTTATTGCTTAAAACTCTGCCGCCAGCACCGAGCAAAAATGCTGAAGCATCTAAATCATAATCATATCCTTTGCCGGAAGAATTTACATCCCAGCCGAGACCGATAAGAACTTTAGTAAGTCCGGGATCATGTTTCGTTAAGTCGATTTTCTGACCCTTAACTAAATTGATAGACAATTTTGAAGCTCCCCTTTCTTAAAACTTAGATATTCACACCGAATTTTCTGCAAAGTCTTTCAAGACCGCCGGTCATACCTTCTCCCGCTGCACTGAAATTCCAGCCGCTTGAAGTTCTGAAAAGTTCCGCAACAATCACAGCCGTTTCATTTGAAAATTTCTCAGTTAAATTGTAACGGATAAGTTCCTTGCCGTTTGCCTCATTGACAACACGAATAAACGCGTTTGAAACCTGACCGAAATTTTGTCCGCGCTGTTCTGCGTTACTGATCGTTACGGTAAACACTATTTTCTTTATTTCAGCCGGAACTCTCGATAAATCAACTTTAATTTGCTCATCATCGCCGCCGCTTCCGCCGGTACGGTTGTCCCCCATTGACCTGACGGAGCCGGAACTATGTTCGAGATTATTATAGAAAATAAAATCGCCGCCGTCCAAAACTTTATCACCCGCACCAAGCATGAAAGCCGAAGCATCTAAATCAAAATCAGCACCGGAACTATTAATTTTCCAGCCTAAACCTACAAGCAAATTTGATAATCCCGGATTATTTTTCGAGAGGTCGACTTTCTGGCCTTTTCTTAAATTCACAGTGCCGGAATTTGATACAGCATATTGAACTAACTGAGTTTTTTGAGCGTTTTGAGCAAAAATAGAAGCGATAAGATAGCACACTGCCCACACAGCAGGAATAATAAACGAAATGCTCTTAGCAAAAGGCATAATATAAACCGTCAAAAATTCCGGTAAAGCCGTATTTATCGAAGGAGCATAATAAATTCCCGCAGCTGTTAAGCCCGTTACAAGAGCACATAAAAAAAGATTCCTCTTAACATGATAACCCTTGCGAATTAAAGCGAGCAATCCCTGAAAAGCTGCTATAATCGGGAATAAACAAAGTACCGCAAAAAATAAAATAGCAGCAATCGAAGAACCGTCTCCGCCAGGCATACCGTTTTCCGCAATGTTATTAACCATCATCACAGCACCGTTATACATTGAACCTGTAAAATTTGAACCTTCGACAGCAGTAGTAATTACAGGCTGAAACAAATTGAGCGCAGCACCGGCAACGGCAAATAAAAAAGCTATAAAATTCATTGAAAAGTCTCCTTTCAAATTTTTGCACTGCTTCAGCGTGTTCTATTTATTTCTTTTCAGTTTTTGGGAGAAGATATTACCATAATTTTTTGAAAATAAAAATGTGTAACATGACTTTCAAATTTTATAGCCTCTCGGGGTGATTAATTTTCCGTTTGAAATATAAGTCTGCGAGTTTCCGATTATAACTGTTGTGAGCATGTCAATTTTTCCGCAGGTTTTAATTTTTTCGAGCGTCATAATTTCGTGAGTTTCTTCAGAGCGTTTAATATTTCTGACATAACCGCAAGGAGTTTCAGGAGATTTGTATTTCAACAAAATTTCGCAGGCTTTCTTAAAATTTTCAGGTCTGTGATGACTTGCAGGATTATAAAGACAAATTACAAAATCTCCCTCGCAGGCGGCTGAGAGTCTTTTTTCGATAATTTCCCAAGATGTCATTAAATCGCTTAGGCTTATAGTTACGTAATCATTCATTAAGGGCGCGCCTAAAATTGCTCCGGCTGAATTTGCCGCAGTAACGCCGGGAATAATTTTAATTTCTTGGCCTGTTCCTTCAGCTATTTCGAGCATAAGCCCGGCCATTCCATACACGCCCCCGTCGCCGCTTGAAATTAAAGCTATGTCTTTACCAGCGAGCGAAAATTTCAAAGCGTCCTGACAGCGTTTAATTTCGCTTTTCATAGGGTAAACTTCAAAATTTTTTGGGGGCAAAAAATCTTTTACTAAATCAACATAAACTTTATAGCCGGAAATTATGTCGCAACTTTTAAGAGCCTCGAGAGCTTCAATAGTAATGCCTTTAATATCGCCCGGCCCGATGCCTATAACGTAAATCATTTTTATAGTGAGGGGTTAGAGGTTAGGAGTGAGGAGTTTTCTTGAAATTCATTCCTCATTGCTTTTAAGGCGTTATCTCTAAAAAATTTTGCGCGGTCCTGCTTGCCTTTAATTTTTTGAGAAGGCGGCGGAAAAATTCCTAAATTCATATTCATAGGCTGAAAATGTTTAGGCTCTGTAGTCATTAAATAATTTATTAAAGAACCTATCGCGCTTTCACGAGGCCAAACGGGAAAATTTTTACCGCTCATTAACATTGCTGCGTTAATTCCTGCGGCAAGTCCCATAGCTGTGCTTTCCATGTAACCTTCAACGCCCGTTATCTGCCCGGCAAGAAAAATATTTTCGCGGGATTTTAATCTCAAAAATTTATCTAAAACAGCAGGAGCATTTACGCTCGTATTTCTGTGCATTACGCCCAATCTTACAAATTCGGCATTTTCAAGACCGGGTATCATAGCAAAAACTCTTTTTTGTTCGCCCCATTTTAATCCCGTCTGAAAACCTACAATGTTAAATAAAGTTCCGTCAGCGTTATCCTGCCTGAGCTGAACGGCGGCATAAGGTTCGCGGCCTGTTCGAGGTTCAATTAATCCGCGCGGCTTCATAGGGCCGAATCTTAAAGTGTCAATGCCTCTATCGGCTAAGGCTTCAACAGGCATACAGCCCTCAAAATATTTATTTTTCTCAAAATCGTGAGGCAAATTTCTTTCTGCGTTTATTAAAGCGTCATAGAAATTCAAATATTCTTCTTTCGAGAGCGGGCAATTTATATAATCATCTCCGCGTCCGTAACGTCCCGAAACGAAAACTTTTTCAAAATTTATGCTTTCTTTCATTAAGACAGGAGCAACGGCATCATAAAAATAAATTCTTTCACCTGCGATATTTTTTAATTCGTTTGCAAGCGCGTTCGAAGTTAAAGGCCCTGAAGAAATTATAGCTAAATCATCGGGAATTGATTTAACTTCTTCGCGGATTAATTTTATATTAGGGTGAGAAATTATTTTTTCAGTTACGAGGCTTGAAAATTTTTCGCGGTCTACAGCAAGAGCTCCTCCGGCTGGGACTTGAGATTTTTTAGCGCATGAAAGAATTAAGGAGTTAAAAATTTCTAACTCTTCTTTCAAAATTCCGGCGGCTGAAATTCTGTCGTTTTTATTTTCAGAGCCTAACGAATTAGAGCAGACTATTTCAGCTAACATTCCTGTTTTATGAGCAGGAGTTAAGAGAGCAGGCCTCATTTCGTAAAGCTCGACCGGCAGGCCGCGACAAGCAATCTGCCACGCAGCTTCACAGCCTGCCAAGCCTGCACCGATGATTTTAATTTTGTTCATGTTCGTTAATCAGACTGCCAAATCTAAAGGCAAATCCGAAATATCCTTCAACCGCCTTCCGTTAATAAGAGTGTTTAATAATTCTATAGCATCATCAGAGCCGCATTCTTTTACAGCTTCAAGAAGTTCATATAAAGCAAAATGATATACGCAGTCTATATCGCCGGTTCCAAACGCGAGCGAGGCAAGCCGTCCTGGCATAGGTTCAGCTGTAACAACAACTATATGCGGAAGATGTCCTTTCCTGTTTCGTATAAGATTTAAGGCTTCTGTACGGCTGTTCTGGGCTCTATCGCTTCTAATCGTAAATTTTGCGGAAATACTCGCGTGAAGTATCGGTCGTTTACTTTCACTTTTTCTTAAGTCAGCGGCAAGAGCAGTGGCATTATTAATAATTTTTTCATCAAAATTAATTTCGTTATCTTCATAAAGTTCCCGATATATAACTATGTCAGGCGCAATTATATATTCATTGCCTAATACTGCAGCAAGCTGCTTGTTTTCATTCATCAGACTGTTCAAGACTGCGAGATGTTCATATTGAGCAAAATCGCTTGTTTGAAAGCCCGCGCTTGAACGTTGTATAACCCACTTTCCAGGACGTATTTTATCGAGCCTCAAAAAAGTATTTTGTAAAAATTCTGTTACTAAAATTTCAAACTGCCTGCCTAAAGTTTGTCCTGAAATTTTATTCATTATATTAATTTTCCTTCTGCATTTTTTTGAAATAAATTCCGCCGTCTTTAACGCTATTGCTCTTGATGATGAACTTGAAGAATCTGCATTTGAAGCTATATTTTCTTTAGAAATCGTCAAGGTATTTGTTTCAATTATTTGCATGTGAAATATTTTTCTTGATTTAGAAATCAAAGCATCAGACATTAAATTAAACACTCCTTTATTTTTTTGCCTACAGCTTCTGCTGCAGGAGGAGGAAAGGCATTTCCTATCATTCGGCAGGCTATAGTTTTTTTCTCGCTGAATATCCATGAATCAGGAAATCCCTGAAGTTTTGCTAACATTCGCGGAGTTAATTTAATTAAACCTTTATGTTCAGGCGCAGGCGCATTATCAGCAATTCCGCTGCCGTTTACTCCCATTGCTTCCCAAGCCTTCCGGGCTCGTACAGGTCCTAAATCCGGGCCGCCGTGTTTTTTTGAGCCGCCTACTATAACCGGCGCAGGTTTATTTGCTTTTAATGCCCAGTCTTTTGCTCCATGCCAGCCGTTAGAAGACACTAAATCATAAAGAGCTTCTCCAACAGTAATAATATTTTCATTCTTACCTTCTGGATATGAGAAAAAAATATTTTGATCGTTTCTTATAGCAATAATTATTGTTCGCTGTCTTGACTGCGGGACACCGAAATGCGAAGAGTTCAAAAGTTTAATATAAACCGTATAACCCTGCGTTTCTATATTGCCTAAAATTTTTTCTCTGTAATCTTTGAATGAAGCACTTAAAAATCCCCGTACATTTTCAAGCATAACGGCTTTAGGTTTTATTTCGCCGATTAATCTCAAGGCTTCGGGGAATAAATCTCGTTCATCATTCTGCCCTAACTGTTTACCTGCGACAGAAAAAGGCGGACAAGGTACACCGCCGGCCAATAAGTCCGCCCCTCTATAAGATTTCCCGTCAAAATTTCTGACATCTTCGCATATAACATTCCAGCTTGGTCTATTTTTTTTCAAAATTTCACAGTATTCAGGTTCATATTCTATCAAGGCAATATGGTTAAATCCTGCTTTTTCAAGGCCGAGAGCCTGACCTCCTGCTCCTGCGCAAATTTCAACGCAGGTTAAATTATTCTGACTCAACTTCAGTTTTATATTTGCAATTAGCGCAATAAATCGTTGAGCCTTTCCGATAT
>CAMVMK010000021.1 GCA_947168585.1 uncultured Fretibacterium sp. | reverse complement strand
CCAATATAGTTTGATAGTCTTCATCTTTTAGTTTTGAAAGTTTATTCATTTTTTTTATGATAGCTTTTTAAAAACTATTTTTCAAGATTAGTGGACAGGTCTAATGAAAAATTCGCGTATGTCACTTGCTATAATAACAACGAAAAGTTTTTAATTATTATTATAAAGAAGGAGAGTTTATAACTTGAAACTTACAAGCGAAGAAGTAAATGAAATCGCTTTAGAGTCCCGTCTTGTCCTTAATGAACAGGAACTTGCCGGAGCAGTCCGTTACATCAATAACTTTTTAGATATGTTAGACCGTTTCAAGGAACTTGACTTGAAAGATGTCGAGCCTTTCAGCTTTGCCGAAGCTATTGAATGTCCTTTGCGCGATGATACTGTTGTTGCGTTCAAAAACACCGAAGCAATTTTAAGAGAAAGCGAACACGTTGACGGACCTTATTTCAAAGTGCCGAAGATCATGGAGGAATAATTTTTCATGGAACTTTACGAATTAAATTTATATGATGTAATCGAGGGCTTGAAAGCTAAAAAATTTTCACCGTCTGAACTTTTTGAGTCATGCAAAAAAAGAATTGACTCTTGCGAAGATAAAATTCATGCGCTCATAACCCGCACTGATGATTTTGCTAAGTCTCAGCTTGATGAAAATCCTGCCGGACTTTTTGCCGGAGTTCCGACTATCTTAAAAGATAACATGTGCACGAACGGAATTAAAACTACAGCCGCAAGCAAAATTTTAGGTGAATGGAAACCGCCTTATGACGCTACAGCATGGAAATTTTTACGTGATGCCGGAGCAGTTTTAATGGGCAAAGCTAACATGGACGAGTTCGCAATGGGCAACACATGCGGCTCTTCTGCTTACGGAGCTACTCATAACCCTAACGATTTATCAAGAGTTCCCGGAGGCTCTTCCGGCGGAAGTGCGGCTGTCGTCAGCGCGGCTTATGTCCCGTTCTCACTCGGAAGCGATACGGGCGGTTCAATCCGTCAGCCTGCGTCATATTGCGGTGTTTACGGCTTAAAACCTACTTACGGAATGGTAAGCCGTTACGGTTTAATTTCTTACGGCTCTTCACTTGACCAGATTGGGCCTTTTGCAAGAACTGTCCGGGATTTACAGCTTGTTATGTCTGTTATAGCAAATTATGACCCGATGGACTCAAGCTGCTTCAGAAATAAAAATCACGATTTTTCTCATAACGAAAACCCGAGCATTAAAGGCAAAAAAATTGCTCTCGTTAAAGAATTTCAAGATTTTACTCTTGACGCTCCTATCTCTGACGCTATGAATAAAATCAAGAAAATTTTAGAGGACGAAGGAGCAGTTATCACGGAAGTTTCTTTGCCGATTGTTGCCCGTTATGCTGTTGCATGTTATTACGCTCTTGCAATGAGCGAGGCTCACACTAATCTTGAACGTTATGACGGCGTTAGATACGGTTACACTGTAAATGACGCTTCAAGCCTTAAAGAAATGTTCGAGAGAGTACGCTCTTACGGTTTCGGCTCTGAAGTTAAATCAAGAATTATAGCCGGAACATGTTTAACTGAGCCTAAACGCTGTGAAGAATATTATGTTGCTGCTACAAAAGTCAGGACTTTAATAGCTCAGGATTTTGCAAAGGCTTTTAATGATGTTGATTTTATTTTACAGCCCGCAACGCCCTCAATGCAGCCTAAAATCGGCGAAGTCGATGATGACGCTATGAAAGGTTATGAAGCTGACCTTTATACTCTGCCTGTAAATTTAGCAGGTCTTCCTGGACTTTCATTCTTTACGGGATATTCTGAAAATAAATTGCCTGTAGGTTTGCAGTTAATAGGCCCCCGCTGGAGCGACAGTGAACTATTACACGCCGGAGTAGTAATTGAACGTCATACAGGCGACCCGAAAATTCCCGACTTAAATTAACGGAGGTGTTAAAAATCATGGCTGAATTAACTTTTACGCCCGTCATAGGCATTGAAATTCATATTAGATTAAAAACTAAATCAAAAATTTTCTGCTCATGTTCAACAAATACAGACGCCCCTGCAAACACTAATATTTGCCCTGTCTGTTTAGGTCTGCCCGGTTCATTGCCGCGCTTAAATAATGAAGTAGTAGAGCAGGGAATTTTAACGGGTCTTGCGTTAAATTGCGGTATAAGGCCGAAATCATTATTTTTCAGAAAATCGTATTTTTATCCCGATTTACCTAAAGGCCACCAGGTTACTCAATGCGATTTCCCGATTACAAGCGAGGGTTTTATTGAAGTTCATGACGATAACGGAAATTTGAAAAAAATCCGCGTCAATCATATGCACCTCGAAGAAGACGTAGGAAGTCTGCATCATAGTGCTTCAGACGGAAGACTTGAAGGCGCAGATACTTCATACGTTGACTATAACCGCTGCGGAACTCCTTTAGCTGAAATAGTTTCAGAACCTGATGTAGCTTCAGCACGCGAGGCCGTTGAATATGTTACGACTTTAAGACGGCGAGTAATTTATTCGGGTGCTTCAGATGTCGAACTTGAAAAAGGCATGATGAGATTTGACGCTAACGTCTCTATGAAATGTTCGGACGGACGCTGGGGAAGAAAAGTTGAAGTCAAAAACATGAACTCTTTTAAGGCTCTCGAACGCGCTATTGAATACGAAATTAAACGTCAGAAAAAATTAATGCTCAACGGCGAAGAAATTTTGCAGGAAACACGCCACTGGAATGATGCAAAAGGAGTTACTTCACCGTCAAGAGTTAAAGAGTTTTACAGAAAATTTATCGTTGAACCGGACCTGCCGCCTTTAATCGTTACGCAGGAATGGATCGACCGGATGAAAGCAAAAATGCCGGAAATGCCTGACGTTAAAGCAAACCGTTATGTAAATGACTGGAAAATTCCGCGCGAAGTTGCAGACGTTATCACGGACGATAAAAATTTAGCTGAATATTTCGAGGCCTGTGTTTCCGCCGGAGCTAATCCCGTACGTGCATCGCATTGGATTAGGACAGAAGTTTTGCGGGTAATGAATGAAAATCAGCTTAAAATCAAAGATTTCAACATGAAGCCCGAAGTTTTAGCTTCTTTAGTGTCGCGTGTTGATGACGGAAAAATCTCGACAACTCAAGGCAAAGAAGTTTTTGATTACATGTTCGCTAATAATTGCTCTCTTGATGAAGCTGTTGCAAAACTCGGCATAACAGAAGGCGGAGTAGCAGGAAATGCTTTGAACGATATTATTCAAGCTGTTCTTAAAGCTAATCCCGATGTCTTAGAAATTATAAAATCCGGCGAGGATAAAAAAGGCAAAAAATTAAAATTCCTTCAGGGTCTTGTCATGAAAGAAACTAAAGGACAGGCCAAGCCTCAGGAAGTCGCGCAGGCGTTGGAAGAAGCGGTTAAGGGTTAGGCGTTAGGGGTTAGGGGTGAAAGAAACTTTTTTGCTCCTAACTTCATTATTCTGCAATAATAGAATAAAGATTAAGGGAATGATATTAATTATGAGTAACATAACGGAAAAAGAGTTTATCATAACGCGCAAGAAGACTCCCGCTTCTATAAGAGGGAGTAGTTCACAATACAGCATTTGAAAAAAAATTCACTCTAATACACAAAAAAAATTAGGAGCAAGAAGTCTTTTAACTCCTAACTCCTAATCCCTCACTCCTAATCCCTCACTGCATTTTCAAATTTCAGCAGCTGCATTCTCAGGGATAAAAATTTCTTCGTTCTCTTGAGCCGTAACTTTTTCATCTTTCCAAACTATTCCAAGTCCGAGTGCCGTTAAAATTAATGCTACAACCGGATTAAGATAATTCATGAAGCAATATGGAAGATAATCTAATGTCGCAACTCCTAAAACTGAACTGACATAAACTCCGCATGTGTTCCAAGGAACTAAAACTGAAGTCATTGTGCCGCTGTCTTCAAGTGAACGCGACAGCATAACAGGAGCTAATTTTTTCATTTCTCCGTCCGAAGCAGGCCAAGTCTTTTCGTCAAAGGCTCGTTTGAACATTCGTCCCGGAACTATAATTGAAAGATACTGCTCGCTTAAAAATACGTTAGCCATAAATGCTGAAGCTAAAACTGAAGCTATTATTCCCGTTACTGATTTAACATGACGCATTAAGGCTTCAAGAATTACATCAAGAAATCCGCAGACTTCCATAATTCCGCCCAGCGACAAAGCTACAACGATTAAGCATATAGTTTCTAACATTGAGGTCATTCCGCCGCGTGTAAAAAGTTTCGTTAAAAGGTCTCCAACTTGAGCAAAAATTTCTGAATTTACACTCAAAGCCGCCCCGCCTGACTTAAAAATTTCAGAGAAAGCCCCCGTAATATTCCCCATAGCTTCGGGAGTTGCGGCCTCTGCAAATTTAGCTAAATGTTCAGGAACATAACCCGAAAATAAAACTTCAAGAGTCTCGAAAGGTGTAGAGCCTCTAACAAGCGACAAAACTATGCTCCCCATAATTCCCGCGACTATTCCGGGAATTGCAGGCATTTTCATTGAAGCCATTACTAAAATTATCATCGGCGGTATAAATGCCCAAAGCGAAATATTAAACTCCGCGCGCATCATACTCTGAATTAAATCAATACGTCCTCCGTCAGAGCCGTTTGCACTGCTTCCCATCATGAAAGCTATTATTGCTGTTATTAAAAGTGTCGGCAAAGTCGTACTCATCATAGAACGTACATGATCGAAAAGTTCACTGCCTGCTACAGCCGGTGCTAAATTCGTTGTGTCGGAAAGAGGAGAGATTTTATCGCCGAAATATGCGCCGGAAATTATAAATCCTGCTGAAATAGGCAGAGGAAGGTCAAGCCCCGCGCTTATTCCTATTAAAGCTACTCCGACCGTTGAACTCGTAGTCCAGCAGCAACCCGTAGCAAGAGCAACAACTACGCTGATTATTAGCGAAGCTAAATAAAAATATCTCGGTGTCATTACTTCAAGGCCGTAATAAATCATCGTGGCTACAACGCCGCTTTGAATCCATGAACCTACAAGACAGCCGACTAAAACTAAAATTATAATTGCCTGAATAGAAACTTGAATTGCTCCGGCCATACCTTTTTCTAAGTCGCCCCATGACTGCTTGAGGTAAAAAACTCCTACAAGAGCCGCAAAAATCGTAGCGAATAACAAAGGAACTTGAGCCGGTAATCCTAAACCGAAATGCGAGCCGTTTTCTAATTCAACGTCAACGACCCCGAAAGTAACTATAAGAGCACTAATACAAAGCACAAAAATCGAAAGTAAAAGACCTGGTCTCCTGCACAATGAAACATTCCTCCAATTTTAATTAAATTAAATAAAATAAATTAAAAATTTAATTTTTATCTTGCCGCTTCGACTATTCACGACAATGTCCGCCAGGAGGAATGAAATTTTGCCTATTGGTTTTTGCCGGTTTAATGCGAACCTAAAAATATAAAATTATAGGCTGTGGCAATCGGGCAAATTTTAGAACATTTTTTTGAAATTGCAAGAAAAAATTTACTCCCATTTTTTATAAATTCCGGCTTGTCTTTTTTCTTCAGCTTTTTTAGAGATATGAGTGCCGAGAACGATATTATTGAAACCTTTTTTAATTAATAACGCTTTCATTCTGTTCATGAACGGGCAGGGTTGTCTGTGGGCATTGTCGGAGCATACGCAAGACGCTAAATGAACGATAATGTCATCTTTAGATATTCCGGCCTTTTTTAATCTCATGCCTAAATTTTCGAGTTTCGGGGTGAGTAAATTTCCGCAGCACCCTCCGCAGGTTACAGCCATATAACGGACATTTTCGGGATAGTTTTCAAATTTTCCGTTTTTTTCATAAAAATCATTCATGCAGAGAAATCCTGAACATCTTTTCACAACGTCTTCACACTGAATAATGACGATAATTTTAGGCATAAAAAAATCTCCCCTCAAAATTTAATTTGAGAAGAGATTATAAATTATTTAATTTTATTTATGAAGTTTTTTCCCAACGTAATAAAACGTATCCCACGAATAATAAGGCTCGGTGAGTTTTACGCCCGTTGGGACATCGCGCGGTGTTTTCGCAACTTTGTTATACCAGAACCAAAATACACCGTCGGCTCTTTCTGAAGCTAATGCGGCAGCTCTTGCTCCTGAATTAATGTTTACGAATTCGACATTAATTTTTAAGCGGCGTGCAATTTCGGCGAGCATTGCCGTGTTAAATCCTGCAGGAGTTCCGTCAGCGGCAACGTAATCAATCGGAGGCATATCACCGGTAACTGCGATTTTGACGGTTTCAGCGTCGGGAAATTTTTCAAATTTTACAGGTTTGGGATTTTCTTCAGCGTCCATAACGTATTGAGCTTTCAACAATAAAAGCGTTTTGTCTTCGGCCATTGCTTTTATTGTTTCGTTGAAGGGCGCGAACCATTTGTTATTTTCTTTGAAGCCCATTGATAAATAATACTGAACGCCTCCAACGCTCAAGTACGGAATGTATTTTTCATTGTTACCTTTTATCTTAAAAAAATATTCCGAAACAGGCTGGGCAAGTTCCATTCTATCAATCTTGCCTGCATCAAGTGCCATTAACATTTCTGAAAGAGAATCAAAATTTTGAACTTCTGCCAGAGTTGACAAATACGGCTTGTATTCGGGACGGTCAATACTATATTGAGTCCATACAATATCATGTTGATCCCATGAAAAGCTGCCTTTGAACGTGTTGGAAATGAATTCATTATATTCCTCGTTACTCACGTTAGAATAAGAAATATAGCCTTCACGGACAGCAGCGGAAGCAGTTACCCCCCCCCACGTTACCGACAGAAGCAAAAGAAGAGAAACCAAGATCTTTTTCATTGTAAAACCTCCTTGAAAATTTTTAATTTGAGAAGAAATTATAGATGATTTAATTTTATTTATAAAGTTTTTTCCCGACATAATAAAATGTATCCCAAGAATAATAAGGCTCAGTGAGTGTTACGCCCGTTGGGACATCGCGCGGTGTTTTCGTTGATTTGTCGTACCAGAACCAAAATACTCCGTCAGCTCTTCCCGAAGCCAAAGCGGCGGCTCTTGCTCCTGAATTAATGCTTACGAATTCGATGTTAATTTTTAAGCGTTTTGCAATTTCCGCGAGCATTGCCGTGTTAAATCCTGCGGGAGTTCCGTCAGCAGCAACGTAATCGATCGGAGGCATGTCGCCGGTAACTGCAATTTTTACTGTTTCAGCGTCAGGAAATTTCTCGAATTTTACAGGCTTAGGATTTTCTTCAGCGTCCATAACGTACTGAGCTTTCAAAAATAAAAGAGTTTTGTCTTCGGTCATTGATTTTATTGTTTCGTTGAAAGGCTCAAACCATTTGCTATTTTCTTTAAATCCCATCGATAAATAATACGTAACGCCTTTTGTAATTACGTACGGAATATATTTTTCATTGTTGCCTTTCAGCTTGAAAAAATATTCTGCTACTGGCTGCTGAAGTTCTATAATATTAATCTTCCCTGCGTCAAGAGCCATTAACATTTCTGAAAGAGAAATAAAAGGTATAAGAGCTTCCGGTTCCAAGAAATTTCCTATAATATTTTCATATTCAGGATTATCAATTTTGTAGTTACACCAAATATATTCATCATTGCTCACTAAATTTGGAACAAAGTTGTTATATTCCTCAACTGTCATTCCAGAATACATAATGTGTCCTTCTCTATAAGCTACAGAAGGTGTTACCCACCACGTTACCGACAGAAGCGCAAGCAGAGAAACCAAAATTTTTTTCATAAATAAATAAAACCTCCTTGAAAAATTTACTTGTTATAAATTATTTAATTTTATTTATGAAGTTTTTTCCCGACATAATAAAGTGTGTCCCAAGAATAATAAGGCTCAGTTAGTGTTACGCCCGTTGGAATATCGCGCGGTGTTTTCGTTGATTTGTCGTACCAGAACCAAAATACTCCGTCAGCTCTTCCCGAAGCTAAGGCGGCGGCTCTTGCGCCTGCGTTAATGTTAATGAGTTCGATGTTAATTTTTAAGCGTTTCGCAATTTCCGCGAGCATTGCCGTGTTAAATCCTGCGGGAGTTCCGTCAACAGCTACGTAATCGATCGGCGGCACATCTCCTGTAACTGCAATTTTTACTGTTTCAGCGTCAGGGAATTTCTCGAATTTTATAGGCTTTGGATTTTCGTCAGCGTCCATAACGTATTGAGCTTTCAAAAATAAAAGCGTTCTATCTTCTGTCATTGCCTTTATAGTCTCGTTAAAGAGCTCAAACCATTTATTATTTTCTTTGAATCCCATTGCTATGTAATAAGTAACATTTTTTGTAATCATGTATGTAACGTATTTTTCTTCATTGCCGTTTAACTTGAAAAAATATTCGGCTACAGGCTGAGGAAGTTCCATGCGGTCAATCTTGCCTGCATCAAGAGCCATTAACATTTCTGTTAAAGAATTAAAATCTTGAGCTTCCGTTGATATTCCAAGATACGGCAGGTATTCAAGACGGTCAATTTTGTAGAAATTCCACGGCAAATAATCATTGCTTAAATCGGTGATAAAGTCTATATATTCCTCACCGTCCATGTTGGAGTATGCTAAATGCCCTTCACGGACAGCAGCGGAAGCAGTTACCCCCCACGTTACCGACAGAAGCAAAAGAAGAGAAACTAATATTTTTTTCATAAATAAGACCTCCTGAAATTTTAATTTACATAATATTATATTTTATTTATTATGAAGTTTTTTCCCTATAGTTATCAACGTATCCGTGCCGTAATAAGGCTCAGTGAGAATAACTCCGGCAGGCGTATCATAACCCTGCGCACTCGTAGTATTTTCATGCCAAAACCAAAATACTCCGTCCGCTCTTCCTGAAGCCAAAGCGGCGGCTCTTGCTCCTGCGTTAATGTTTACTAACTCAACATTAATTTTTAAGCGTCTTGCAATTTCCGCGAGCATAGCTGTATTAAATCCTGCGGGTGTTCCGTCTTCAGCTATATAATCAATCGGCGGCTGATCTCCTGTAACTGCGATTTTAACGGTTTCAGCGTCAGGAAATTTCTCAAATTTTACAGTCTTAATATTTTCGTCAGAAGCTGTAATATATTTTGCTCTCAAAAATAAAAGAGTATCATCTTCGGCCATTGCTTTTATTGTCTCATTGAAAGGCTCAAACCATTTGTTATTTTCTTTGAAGCCCATTGATAAAGAATACGTAACGCCTTTGGTAATTAAATACGGGATATATTTTTCATCGTTCCCTTTCAAGCGCAAAAGATATTCAGCTGCGGGCTGTTCAAGTTCCATGCGGTCAATTTTTCCTGCGTCAAGAGCCATTAACATAGCTGAAAACGAAGTAAAATCATGATATTCAGGAATAACGGCCAAATACGGAGCATATTCAGGCCGGTCAATTTTGTAGTCAGCCCACCAAAACTCGCTGTCATCATCGTTAAATGCGCTGTACATAAAATCGCTGTATTCTTCATTGCTCATATTAGCAAAAGCAATATAGCCCTCACGGACAACCGCAAAGGCAGAACTTGCCGCAATTAAAACAAAAATGAGAGAAATCAAAATTTTTTTCATAATAAAACCTCCTTGAAAAATTTATAAACTAAGTTCTTCCGTTTTTTCCGATTGGATCAGGGTCAATAAACATTTCAAGACCGCGTTCAGATAAAATATTTTCAGCGCGCTCGAAATCTTTTTCTTTTACGTCAACAAAATAAACATCGCGGTCAACTTTTCCGTTTACACCGAAATTTCTCGGGTCTAATTTTGAACCGCACCCGCAAGCGCAAAGACTATCAGCTGAATATGAACTTGCCCAAATTTTTAAGCCGGATTTTTTGAGAATGTCTCTAATTTTTTGCCATGTTTCGCGGTCTTTCTTTTTGAAAATCGTGATTTTCTTTGCAAAAAACATTTTCTATTTGCTTCCTGTAAATTTATTAACTAACGAAACTAAACGGCTCGGCTTAAACTCTATGGCCTTAACCGGACACATTTCATGGCAGCAATAGCACCGTATACATTTTGAATAATCGAAAAATAATTTTTTATTCTCGTGTTTCAAAGCACCGGCGGCACAAACAGCAGCACATCTTCCGCACCCTATGCAAAGTTCCGGAATATGAACAGGTCTCGAGGTCATTAATCTTTCAATGAAAGGCAGACGCGGCAAAAGTCTCATCGTTCGGGTCTTAGGAAGTTTAACGCCCTCAAAAATTTTTTCAGGAGAAATATCGCCCTCTAAGTCATCGGGATTTAATTCGCACTCCGGATAATTTCTTTTTTTTGCGGCTAAATATAGCGGATAATCTTCAAATTTTGCTCCTAACATTTTGCAGAGCCAAAAATCCATTGTAAGAGCGTCAACACATGCCCCGATTAAATTAAAATTATAAGGCTCGCCGCTCGTTGGTCCGTCTCCGTGCATACCTATAACGCCGTCCAAAATTGTAAATGTCGGTTTAACTCCGTTCCAAATATCGAGTAAAAGACCTGCAAATTTTTCGCGGTTTAGTCCTACATTGTAATGCCAGCTTGCTTTTAAGCGTCCGGGAATACAGCCGAATAAATTTTTAGTGCCCATAGTTAAATACATTTGGCCGTGAGTTTTGAGTTTAGCAAGATTAATAATTTTGTCGGCTTCAAGAACGTATTTGCTGACTTGAATTTTTTTGAAATCAGCGTCATCATTTACGGGCAGATCTACGGGGTCGGTAAGTTCATGGCATTCAATGCCGAGTTCACGGGAAATTTGCATAAATCCGGCCTTTTCAGCGGCAGCTTTGAAGTTGTCAATTCCGGGACTGTCGGCAATTAAGGGAACTGCTCCGGAGGCTAAAACTTTTTCAGCAACAGCGCGGACTATTGAGGGGTCTGTCGTAACTCTTTTAGAGACATCATGACCGGCAACTAAATTGATTTTCAATAAAACTTTTTCGCCCGTATTGAATTTAATTCCAAAATGATTAAATGCCCGATTTACTGCTAAATCGATTTCATCTTGATTATAATTATCTTGCGAAATAAAAAGAACTTTACCCATGAAATTTTTTTGCTCCTTAAAATTTTTTTCATTTAATTTTATAATATACGAAAATTTTTTTAAGGGGGATTTTTTCATGAAAGCTGTAAGAATTATCGAGCCTTTCAAAGTCGAGTGTATCGACATCGAAAAACCTGTACCGAAACAAGGCGAAGCATTATTGAAAATCGAAGCGGCCGGAATTTGCGGCTCAGACATCGGAGCATTTCGCGGCGTTAATAATCTTGTGAGTTACCCTCGTATCATCGGCCACGAACTTTCAGGAACTATAATCTCAATTCCTGACGATAACAACCCTAAAGGTCTTAAACCCGGCGATAAAGTCGTTGTTGACCCTTATCTTCATTGCGATCACTGCTATCCGTGCCGTATCGGTAGAACTAACTGCTGTACGAGCCTTAAAACGCTCGGCGTTCACGTTGACGGGGGAATGAGGGAATATTTCTGCCACCCTGCACACATGCTCGTTAAAATGCCCGAAGGAATGACCTTTGAACAGGCCGCTATGGCTGAACCTCTTACAATTTCTATGCACAGCGTACACAGGGGCGGTCTTGTTGCAGGGGAATTCTGCGCAGTTATCGGAGCGGGACCTATAGGACTTGCGGCGGCTATGACCGCTCAGGCTTACGGAGCTCACGCTATTTTAATTGACATTGTTCAAGAAAGACTTGATTTCGCTAAAAAAGTCGGCATTGAGCACGTCATTAACACAGGCAAAGAAGACGCTGTGAAAAAGATTTCTGAAATTACCGGCGGCGATATGGCTCAGTTAGTCCTCGAATGTTCGGGAGCTAACGCGGCTATCAGAGCAACTCTTGATTACGCTTCACATGCCGGAAGAATTACATTCACGGGCTGGCCTAAGAAAGAAACAAGTCTTCCGACTGATTTAATCACGAAAAAAGAGCTTGATTTACGCGGAGGCCGCAACAGCGTCAGAGAATTTGAGGAAGCTCTCGATTTAATTCATTCGCGGCGCGTTGACATGGAGAAAATTTTAACGAAAGTCGTTTCAGCTGAACAGGCTCCTGCGACAATCATTGACATCGAGAAAAATCCTGGAAATTACATGAAAGTTATTGTTAAATTTTAAGGAGTTTTTAATTATGAAAATTTTTAAGAAAATTGCGTTAGTTCTTTGCTTGGCCTTATTATTGGCTGGTATAGTTTCTGCTGAAAGCCTCAAAAGCGATAAGTTATTTCAGGTTGCTTTGCTTCAGTCGCTCATGCAGGGCGAATATGACGGTGTTATAACTGTCTACGAGTTAAAACATTACGGCGACACAGGCATCGGGACTTTTCAATCCGTAAACGGCGAGTTAATTATGCTTGACGGCGTAGTCTACCGCGCTCTTTGGGACGGAAGCGTTGAAGTAACTCCAGATGATGAGACTGTGCCTTTCTCGAATGTTACATTTTTTGACGCTGATATAACAAGAGAAAATGTCAGTGTTTCGTCAATTAAAGAACTGAAAGAAATTTTGACTTCAATCGCAGATAGACAAGGCAAAAACCAGTTTTATATGGCAAAAGTAAAAGGTTTAATGCCTTCGATGCTTGTCCGCAGCGAACTTGCTCAGCAGAAGCCTTATAAAACTCTCAACAAAGCACTTGAAACAGACCAGCGCGAATTTTCATATGAAAATATAAACGGAACTATAGTTGCTCTTTACTGCCCTGACTATATGGACGGGCTTAACACTCCGGGCTGGCACTTGCATTTTGTATCAGATGACGGCACAAAAGGCGGCCATGTCTTAGAACTTTCAGCAAAAGACTGCAAAATCGAGTTAGATGTTATCAGCGAGTTTGCTATGATTGTTCCTAACCGTGAAACTTTTGACGGTAAGGATTTAGCTAAAGACTTGAAAGACGAAATTAAAAAAGTCGAACAGGGAAAGTAAAAGGCAAGTAGGAATTAGGAATGAGGAAGTAGGAAGTAAAAAACTCCTCACTCCTAACCCCTAACCCCTCACCGTTTTTTTATTCAAGGTTTGCTTCTTCTGTTTTAATTTCCCAATGAATTAAAAATGTTAAAGCACCCCTAAGCAAAATAATTGCTCCTAAAATTGCAAGTTCACTCCATTCGCGGACTATTACAGTTCTTAAAACCTCGCCGCCTAACTTAAATTCGAGTGCTAAGGCTATTCCTTTTGCGAGAGTTAATCTGATTTTAGGATCTCTGCGCAGACAGCCCCATATAGTTTTGAATGTAGTGAAAAGCAGCGTTGTTACTCCCGTACATTCGAGCAGTAAAACGCCGCATTGAACTATAATCTCAAAAATTTCTTCGATTTCGTATAAAATGCTCATTTTTTATTTCAAAGATTTCGCCTTGTCCATTAAATGCTTTAATCTTCTCGCAGTCGGCGGGTGTGAATTAAATCCGTTCGGCTGGGTTACGTATTTATTATCTGCAAAGGCTTTCATGGCTCTGTAAAGTCCCATAGGGTCATAACCGGCCTTTTTTAATAATTCCGTGCCGTAATCGTCAGCTTCAACTTCTTGACCTCTTGAAAAACCGCTTTCCGCTAAATTCATTCCGACAGTTCCTGCGGCTTGAGCGATTTTCCCTGCGTTACCTCCGATTTTGCCGAGTGCAACACCTAAAAGGTTCCAGCCTATGTTACGGCTTACTCCTTTGTTATAGTGGCCTAATCTTACGTGCCCTATTTCATGCCCTAAAACTCCTGCTATTTGTTCTTCGGTGTCTAAAATTTTCATTAAACCTTGAGTAACATGTACGCTGAAATCTTTTTCAGATTTGAATTGAACCCAAGCGTTCGGCGAGTCGTCTTTTTCGTAATTAATTTTCACGACTTCAAAACCGTCTGCGGTTGCGATTTTTTGCCAAGCTGCTTCAACTACAGCCGCATCTATCTGAGCATATGAACATGAACAAAAAATTAACGAGAAAATTAAACTCAAAAAAATTTTTCTTTTCATTAAAAATTCCCTCCTTTATCCTAAAACTTGAATTAAAAAAATTCTAAATGTCCTTCTCGAAATGCTGGTAATCTTTGACACTCTTCCAATCTCCGCCCCATTCAAAACCGTGCTGTTTGAAGAGTTTGCAGCAAAGGTCATTCTCGTCAATTTTGTGCGGAAAATCTTTAGTCCTGTAGACATAATCACCCGCTGTAGCAGGTTCAATATTTACTTTACCGTCTACGATTTTTACATAAGGATTGTAGAGAGTATTAATATCTACAGCGAGGCCGAGACCGTGTTTAGAAACTTTCGTGGTGTGCGATATAAATCTGAAGTTAAAGCATGAAGAATTATTATCGCGCATTGAGAGTTCATCATCGGCGTTATATTCGTCAACAAGACGGATTTTTTCAATTTGATATTTTGCTTCATAAAGTTTCTGGAAAATATCAAGTAAATCAGCGGCGATTGCTTTGTTGCAGATCATTTCGCCCTCGTGGGTTTCGCCGTCAAAACCTACGTGCAAAACGTGCAAATATCTTAGATCACTCGTAGGGACAACGCAGTCATCTTTGTAGGATTTTCCTTTAATCCTTGCAAAAATAACATCGTCGATTTCTGTCGCGTAAAAATTTTCGTCAGGCACGTCAGCATACGCAGCAGAACTGAACAATAACGCTAAAACTAAAACTATAAAATTGAATCTAACCATAAAAATGCCTCCTTAGCATCGTAATTTCCTGAATGAGGGAAAAGCCACGTAAATTCAAAATTCAAATTTTTAACGCCCGTGCTGTTCAAAAGTTCATGATAAAAAACAGTCTCAAGAGCAAAAGAACTGTCTCTGTCTTTCATTCCCCAGCGGACGTACCAGTTAGGCGCAATATTTACATTTTTATCTTCGGTCAAATAATCGAAAGGACAAGTCATTTTAATTTGCTTTGCGAGTTGTTGTCCTTCGGGAGTCCTAATAAATTCGTTCCATTCGAGGCCGGTATCATCTTTGCCGACAGAATTTTTAACGTTGTCTTCGTTCCATGAAATAAACTCGAACGGGCAGTAAGGCTGTTCACGCGTTCCGAATAAATTATCTTCATTTTGCTGCTGAGGTTCATAAAGTCCCGAATTGCTGAAAGCCGGAGCAATTTTCAATTTCGTGTTCATGGCCGCGAAATATTTATGCTGCTCGAAATCATATTCGTAAGTTTTATCTTCTTCGTTGAAGACGAGCCAATTATTTCCGTGCCACTGCGAATTTTCGATGTCGGCTTTCATTTTAGAAATTCCGATTTCTTCAATACTTTCTTCGATTTCGTTTTTCATGAGCCTGATAATTTCCTCGTTGAGATTTTCAGCAGTGAGGGGCGAACCGTCTTTGCGTACAAGACCCAACGAATTTACATATTTAGCGTAGTCAGCTTTGAGAGCGTCTGATTTTCTCATGATGTCTTCTTGAGCTGCGACATCAAAAGCTAATTTTCCGTCAGCAAATAATTTTTTTCTCGTTTCGTTATAAGTAAATTCATAAGCCTGATCTGCGTGGCCTAAATCAGTTATAGGACAGTAAGACATTGTAGCGAAGACATTATCGCCGGTTTCAGGGTCGTTAATAAATTTTCCGTCTTCGGATTTTGAAATTCCTGCTGCTCCGATCTCGTAAAGATATTCAAAGAAGTCGGGGCTGTTGCCGCTTGCCGCGATTAAAGCAGTCATAGCACCGCCGCCGCTTGTACCGTTGACAACGATTTTATCAGTGTCGATATTCTTCAAAAATTTTTTATTAGCGCGCAAGTATCTTATAGCAGCCTTAGTGTCCGTAGCAGTTGCGGGTGAATGACCTAAAAATTTTCCGTCAGTTGCTCCGTTGTTTCTGCCTCTTGCGCCGTAAGAAACTACGACAAAACCGCGTTTCAAAGCCATCGCGCTGAATTGCTGACGGCCCTTAGCTGTGTCGGCTTTAGTGTCTATATCGGTGTGATAGTTCACGCCGTCTTTAATTGCGATACCGGCTCTGTCGGTTATGGTGTCTTTGTAGTCGTCCATGAACCAGCCGCCGTTATTCACAACGAATAAGACCGGAGATTTTTCCGTTGCGTTTTCCGGGACGTAAATATTAATTAACTGGTCGCCGGGTCTGTTAGGTTTGCTGACGTAAGGAGCGACATAATAATCAATTTTTAATTTTTTGCCGTCAATGAAAGGCGTTATAGTTGTCTTAGTTGCCTCGCCGGTTTTGAGAGCTTTTTCTAAATTTATTTCGGCCTTTTTGCTTCCGGACAGAGCCGCGAAACACACCGAAGCGAGAGTCAAGAATATTAAAGACAGCGCAAAAATTTTTTTCATTAAATAACCTCCTTAAAAAAATAAAAATCATTTTAACATTTTGAGCCTGTTGTAGAATAAAATTATATTAAAAAAATAAATAAAAAATTAGGAGAAAAAATTTAATTGGCAGGAAGCATAAAAAGAAATTACGTTTATAATTTAGCTTATCAGATTTTGACATTAATAACGCCGTTCATAACTACGCCGTATGTCGCGAGAGTTTTTTCACCGAAGTCTATAGGGCTTCAGAGTTTTGCGTTCTCACTTTCGCAAAGTTTAGGAATGTTTGCAGGACTTGGAATAATAATTTACGGGGCTCGTGAAATTTCATATGCTCAAGACGACCGTAAACGACGGACGCAGGTTTTTTGGGAGCTTCAATTACTTTATTTAATAACGTCATCTGTATGTCTGGCGGTTTATCTTATGATCGTTATGTTTTTTATAAAACATGATTACGCTTTATTTTTTATTTTAATCATGAATGTAACGAGTATTTTCAGCTGTATATTTTTATTTTCCGGTATGGAAGAATTCGGGAAAATCGTCAGCCGTCAAGTTATTTTCAAAATTTTAGATATTGTTTTTATATTTACATTTATAAAAAAAGAGACGGATCTTCCGCTTTATGTTTTTGCTTCAGTTTTTTCTGGAATATTAGTAAATATAACTTTATTTTTTGAAGTTCACAAATATGTAGACTGGCCGGACTGGAAATTTTTGAAAAGTTTAAGGCCGTTCCGTGATGTAAAAGTTATTTTTTCGCTTTTTCTTCCGACTGTTGCGACACAAGTTTATTATATTCTTGATAAAGTCATGCTTGGATTTATAGCTGAAGGAACTGCGGAGAGCGGTTATTATGAATTAGCTTTGAGAATTTCCCGGATGCCTTTAATGGTTGTAGCCTCGTTAAGCACTGTCGTAATACCACGCATAGGCCATCTTTTCAAGCTGCAAGAGGACGAGATTGTACAGTCTTATATTTATAGAAGTTTTAAGTTTGCATGGTTTGCTTCTGTGCCGCTGTGTTTCGGATTAATTGCAGTTTCAGATAATTTTACAGCATGGTTTTTCGGGGCAGGTTACTCGAAAGTCGCTGAATTATTAAAAATTTCGAGTTTTATTTTGATAATCGTAGGACTTTCTAACGTCTGCGGAGGACAGTACATGATACCGACAGGCAGGCAAAATAAATACACTCTAACTTTAACAACTGGAGCTGTAGTAAATTTCACGCTGAATTTATGTTTAATCCCGAATTTTTATTCGTATGGGGCTTTGATAGCTTCAGTGCTTGCGGAACTTTCAATATTATTAACTCAATTATATTTTTTAAGGAAAGAATTTAGTATCAGACAAATAATTTCGAGCGGATTTTCATATCTTTTCGCCGGCCTTGTAATGTTCGCGGGCTTAAAATCTTTCAGTTATAAACTTCCGTCAAATCCTTTAGGAACAGCGATAATAGTCTCAGCTGGTGCTTTAATTTATTTCGGAGTTCTTTTAATTTTCCGCGATGAGTTTTTTATTTTTTACTCTCAACGCACTATAAATTTTATAAAAAGAAAATCGCGCGAGATTTTAAGATTTTAATTTCAAGTTTTTTTGCGGACTCTTATAAACGCTGAATAAAATTCAAAATTTTGAGTGGAAAAATGAGTGGAAAAAGATAGTTCCCCCCTTTATTAAAAAATTTTTGGGAAACTATCTTTAATATTTTACCATAAAACTTAATTTTTACGCTAGAAAGTCTTTGCTTAAATTTGGAACTTTATCAATTCTATTTTCAGGAAGTTCTTGGCCTTTTCTATTTTCGTCGACTAAATTATTAAATTCTTCGGAGTCAAGGACTTCACGCTCTAATAAAACGCCTGCAATTTTATCGAGTAAATCTCTATGTTCGGTCAAAATTTCTTTTGCGCGTTCATAACATTCATCAATAACTGCTTTAACTTCTTTATCGATAACGTAAGCAATTTCTTCACTGTAATTTCTATCTTCAGAAATGTCGCGGCCTAAGAAAATTTCTTCGCGTTTTTTACCTAACTTAACGAGGCCGAGAGTTTCGCTCATTCCAAGCTGAGTAACCATTTGACGCGCTATCTCTGTAGCACGGTCTAAATCGCTGGCAGCACCGCTTGTAACGTCATTGAAAACTATTTCTTCACTTACACGCCCGCTGAGTAAAATTGCAATTCTGTTCATTAATTCTGTTTTAGACATTAAAAATCTGTCTTCTTCGGGAAGCTGTAAAGTATAGCCCAAAGCCGCGTGGCCTCTCGGAATAATAGAAATTTTGTGAACGGGGTCAGCACCGGGCAGAATTTTTGCAACTATTGCGTGTCCTGTCTCGTGATAAGCAATAATTTTCTTCTCATGGTCGTTAATTAAACGGCTCTTGCGTTCAGGACCAGCCATAACACGTTCAATACCTTCTTCAAGGTCTTCCATAGTAATTTTCTCGTGATCTTTACGGGCGGCTAATAAAGCACCCTCGTTAATTAAATTAGCGAGGTCTGCTCCGACAAGTCCCGGAGTTCTTCGCGCTAAAATCTTAACATCAACATCGGAATCAAATTCTTTATCTTTCATGTGAACGTTCAAAACTTCTTCGCGGCCTTTAACGTCAGGTTTATCAACGACAATATGACGGTCAAAACGTCCCGGCCTCAATAAAGCAGGATCTAAAATGTCCGGTCTGTTAGTAGCAGCTATTAAAATAGTGCTGCCGTTGTCGTCAAAACCGTCAAGCTCAACTAAAATCTGATTCAAAGTCTGCTCGCGTTCGTCATGGCCTCCGCCGAGACCTGCACCCCTGTGCCGTCCTACAGCGTCAAGTTCGTCAATAAAAATTATGCAGGGCTGATATTTTTTCGCCTGCGAGAATAAATCCCTGACTCTTGCCGCTCCTACACCTACTAACATCTCTACAAATTCAGAGCCGCTCGTGCTGAAGAAAGGAACATCGGCCTCGCCTGCTGTAGCTTTTGCGAGCAAAGTTTTTCCTGTACCGGGAGGGCCTACGAGTAAAACTCCTTTAGGAACTTTAGCACCTAATTTCTTAAATTTTTCGGGATCTTTGAGAAATTCTATGACTTCCTGCAACTCTTCTTTGGCTTCATCACAGCCTGCAACAGCGTCAAATTTAATTTTAGGTTTGTTGTCTAAAAATAATTTTGCTTTGCTTCGTCCAAAAGTCATCATTCTGTTTGCTCCGCCGGGCTGCATGTTGTTCATGAAATAAACCCAGACTCCGATCAATAAAAGCGTTGGGAATAATGACGTTAATAAACTTGCCCACCAGACTGTACGCTGAGGAGCTTCGACAGTTACGGTTACGCCTTTAGCGGCTGCCTTGTCAGCGAGCCATGAAGCATCAAGCCCGTAAGTTAAAAATCTTTTTCCGTCAGCAAGTTCGCCCTGAATTATTGCCGAAGTCGACTCGCCAGGCGTAGTGTTATTTCTAATCTGTAAAATTTTGACATTGCCTGCGTCAAGTTCTTTGAAGAATTGACTGTAACTGATTTCGTCATAAGGTTTCTGGACTTCTTCCGGTGTTAAATAAGAATTTACCATCGAAACTACAGCAATAACGAGCAACAGATACATTCCGAGATTTTTTACAACTTTTCCCAAGATTAAAAATTCCTCCGTTATAATTTAGTGAGGAATGAGGAATGAGGGATTAGGAATTTTTTGCTTCCTGCTTCCTGTTTCCAAACTCCTGTTTTTTTAATTTTTAATGATTATATCAAAGGAGAAAATTTATCAATGACTTGCGATGCTTTAGAACTTTCATTGAACGACTGGGAAATTTTATTTTCAAAATGGAACTCTCCGCGTTTCCGTGCTGCTCAGGTATGCCAATGGATTTACGCGAAAAAAGTTTTTAATTATCACGATATGACAAATCTCTCGAAAGATTTACGGACGAAATTAACTGAAAGTGTTTTAATGACTTTGCCGGTCTTAATTAAACAGCAGACTTCAAAAGACGGCACGAAAAAGTTTTTATGGCTTCTTGCTGACGGCAATAAAATTGAAAGCGTTTTATTAAATCACGGAGGGCATAAAACGGCCTGCATATCGAGCCAAGCGGGCTGTCCTTTAGCGTGCAGTTTTTGCGAGACGGGAGCAAACGGTTTCAAAAGAAATTTAACGAGGGGCGAAATTTTAGGACAATTTTTAATGATGGAAAAAATTAACGGAGCTGATATTAATAATATTGTCTTCATGGGAATGGGCGAGCCTTTATTAAATGAAGAAAATGTTTTCGCCTCTATCCGCGCTCTTAATGACAAAAACATGAGAAATTTAGGGGCAAGACATATAACTATTTCAACTTCGGGAATTGTTCCGGGCATTGAAGACTTAGCAAATTTTGAAATTCCTTTGAGACTTTCGCTATCACTTCACGCAACGAATGACGAATTGCGCTCAAAATTAATGCCTGTTAATGAAAAATATCCGCTCTCGAAATTAATTTCAGCTTTGAAATTTTACCGCGAAAAAACAGGCGAACGAATTACGATTGAATACGCTTTAATCGACAGAATTAACGATGATGTCGAATACGCTTACGAAATGGCGGCATTGCTTGACGGTCTTCAGCCTTATATAAATTTGATACCGTTTAATCCGATACCTTCAAGACCTGAATTAAAACGCTCGAATGAAGCAAGAATTAAAGATTTCTGCAGGGCTTTAAGTGAATTAAAAATTGAGTTTGAATTACGAAAAGAACGCGGAACAGATATTGCGGCAGCTTGCGGACAGTTGGCGGCAAACTCTTAAAAAAGTGAGGAGTTAGGGGTGAGGGGTGAGAGTTTTTTTAATTCCTAATCCTTTTAACTTATTGACAAACTTATCGGGGGGGGGGGGGTAAAATTTTTGCAAAAATTTGAATTGTGAGGCGTGGTTTTATGAATTTAGAAGTTATTTTTGGAATTTTAGTAGTTGCCATGATTATCGCAGTCTTATGGAGTGCATTCTGCTTAGAAGATGAGAAGAAGGGTAACGGTGTAGGATGGATAGTCCTTATTATAATCGTATCATTCATATTTGGGCCTCCTGGATTCCTTATATGTTCGGGGTTAAGTGTATTAATCATCATAGGCTGGTTTAGCGGTGCTTCCAAACGAAAAGAATTTGAAGATCGAATGAAACGCGAAGATGAACAAGAAGCCGCGCATAACAAGTGGCTGAGAGAAGAACGAGAATATCAAGAATATAAGAAAAATCATTCTTCTTGGTGGTAAGAAATAATAATGAAATAAACATCGCGAAAAGGGTCGAACATTAGATTGCATTAAGGAAAATCACTTAGTCCAGTCTTCAATGATGAGACCCTCGACACGGCTAAATTCTTTGACGTTATTCGTTACTAAAATTCCCTTACGTTATAAAACTGTTTCGGCTACCAGAGTGTCGTTACGAACTTAGCAGGCGGTGTCGTAGGATTATTCGAGCTTATGAAACCGTGAGCTTAGATTGACAGCTGCTAAAAACAAGCGATATTATAAAAATCAAATTTCAAGAAAAGGAGATTTTTTAATGTCAAAATATACTTTATATCGAAGCGTAAAATCTTTGCTCGAACACCCATTCAAGATTAAAAGATTTTTTTCGGATTTTAGAGCTTACAACAAAGCAAATTCTGATCCGGCATTCAAAGCATCGTTAAAAAATGCTTATATTTGTGTAGACGATTGGGAGACACAGGCCGGAAGCACGGGAATTTATTTTTATCAAGACCTTTGGGGCGCAAGAAAAGTTTTTGAAAAGAAACCCTCCGAACATTTTGACATTGCTTCGCGTCTTGACGGCTTTATTGCTCACGTTTTGCCTTTCATGTCCGTAACGATGATTGATATTAGGCCGCTTCCGGAAAAAATCGAAGGCTTAAATTTTATTCAGGCTGACGCTACAAATTTAGAAGGTATTCCGGATAATTCAATCGAATCGCTTTCATCCTTATTAGCACTGGAACATTTCGGGCTCGGACGATATGACGACCCTATAAACCCTGATGCCTGCTTCAAAGCTATGAAGTCAATGCAGAGAGTGTTACAAAGGGGGGGGTATCTTTATATTGCCGTTCCAGTCGGCGAGACAAGTTGCGTAGCTTTTAACGCTCACAGAATTTTCACTCCTGAACTTATAATCGAAACTTTCAACGAGTTAAAATTAACTGACTTTTCCGTTATCAGCGTTGTAAAAAATAAATCCGGCTTCTTTGAACACATCGACTTCAAAAAATTTCACGAACTTAATTTCGGCACTAACACTGCATGCGGTGTCGTAGGATTATTTGAACTTATGAAACCGTAAGCTTAGATTGACAGCGGCCAAAAACAAGCGATATTATAAAAATCAAATTTCAAGAAAGGAGATTTTTTTAATGTCATTACGTAAATTATTTATGACCGCTGCTTTAAGCATAAAGCACCCTTTAATGATGAAAAAATTTTTTTCGGATTTCAAAGCGTACAACAAAGCGAACAAAAATCCTGATTTCAACGCTTCGTTGAAACATTCTTTTATTTGTCTCGCTGAATGGGACGCTTCGGCGGGGCTTCTTGATTATTATTTCTGGCAGGATCTTTGGGCTTCTAAAAAAATTTTTGAAAAACATCCCTCTGAACATTTTGACATAGGCTCGAGAGTTGACGGTTTTATAGCTCACGTTTTATCTTTTATGACCGTAACTATGATTGACATCAGGCCGCTTCCGGAAAAAATTGAAAATCTAAAATTTATCCAAGCTGACGCTACAAATTTAGAAAATATCCCGGATAATTCAATCGAATCGCTCTCATCATTGTGTGCACCTGAACATTTCGGGCTTGGACGTTACGGCGACCCTGTAGATCCCGATGCCTGCTTCAAAGCTATGAAGTCAATGCAGAGAGTGTTACAAAGGGGGGGGTATCTTTATATTGCCGTTCCAGTCGGCGAGAGGAATTGCGTAGCTTTTAACGCTCACAGAATTTTCACTCCTGAACTTATCACAGAAACTTTCAACGAATTAAAATTAACTGACTTTTCAGTGATCAGCGTCATAAAAAATAAATCCGGCTTCTTTGAACATTTGGACCTTAAAAAATTTCACGAAATTAATTTCGGAACAGATTATTCCGCTAATGTAATCGGGTTATTTGAGCTTGTAAAAAATTGACAACGGGCGATTTCACGCGATATTATATTCACATTCCAAACAAGCAATAAAATTTTTTATATGTTATAGAAAGGAATCTGAAAACATGAAACCGTTTATGGACAAAGATTTTTTGCTCAACACTGAGACGGCCAAAAAACTTTTTCACGAAGCCGCTGAAAACTGCCCGATAATCGACTATCACTGCCACATCAATCCCAGAGAAATTTGGGAAGACAGACACTATGACAGCATTACTCAAGTATGGCTCGGCGGAGATCACTACAAGTGGCGTTTAATGCGCTGTGCAGGAGTTCCCGAGAAATTTATCACAGGCGACGCAAGCGACCACGATAAATTTTTAGCTTGGGCTAAAGTTGTCGGACGCGGAATCGGCAACCCGTTATATCATTGGAGCCATCTTGAACTCCGCAGATTTTTCGGTTATGAGGGCGTTCTCAACGAAAAGACAGCCGAAGAAGTCTGGAAAATCGCTAACGAAAAACTTCATCAGAAAAATTTCGGTGTTAGAGATTTAATCAAAATGAGCAACGTTGAAACTATCTGCACGACTGACGACCCCGTTGACACTCTCGAATGGCACGAGAAACTCGCCGCCGATAGTTCTTTCAAAACTGCCGTTCTTCCTGCATGGCGTCCCGACAAAGCCATGAACATCGAAAAAGTTACTTGGCCTGAATATATCGCAAAACTTTCTGAAGTTTCCGGCGTAAAAATTGACAGTTTCGCTAAATTAAAAGAGGCTTTGAAAGTCCGCATGGATTATTTTGAAAAACACGGCTGCAAACTCAGCGACCACGCTCTTGATTTCGTTATGTACGCTCCTGCCTCAGATGAAGAAATTGAAAAAATCTTCGCCAACAGATTAGCCGGAAAAGTTCCCTGCAAAGACTGCGAATTAAAATTCAAAATGGCTTTCATGCTCTTCGTCGCAAAAGAATATCACGCCCGCAACTGGGTTATGCAGTTACACTACGGCTGCAGACGCGACAACAACACCCCGATGTTTGACAAGCTCGGACCTGATACAGGCTTTGACTGCGTAGACAACAGCGCGCCTTCAGCACAGACTGCGGCATTTTTAGGCGAACTTCAGAAAACTAACGAACTTCCTAAGACAATTCTCTATAGTTTGAACGGCAACGACAACTCCGCTATAGATACGATTTGCGGCTGTTTCCAGAGCGATGAGGCTGTTGTAAAAGTTCAGCACGGCTCAGCCTGGTGGTTTGAGGATCATCTTGACGGAATGACGAACCAGATGAAAACTCTTGCAAGTCTCGGCTATCTTGCAGGTTTTGTCGGAATGTTGACGGACAGCAGAAGTTTCTTAAGCTATCCGAGACACGAATTATTCAGAAGAATTCTTTGCAGGATTCTTGGCGAATGGGTTGAAGAAGGTCTCTATCCTGACGACATGGAGACGTTAAAGTCAATCGCTCAGGACATCAGCTACTATAACGCGAAGAAATATTTTAATTTCGCCGAGAAAAAATAAAAAAAACTTGACGGCTGTGAAATAATAAAATCGTTCTATAAAAAATTTTAATCTTAAACTTAAATTTTGAAAGGAAGATTTTTTGTAATGCGCAAAGATTTAGGCTCTCTGCCCGGTGTTTTTCCTATGCCTGTCTTAATGGTCGCTACATACGGCGAAGACGGAAAAGTTGACGTTATGAATGTCGCTTGGGGCGGTATCTGCGGAATGGATAAAATTGCTCTTAATTTAGCTCCAGAACGCAAAACTCTCAAGAATATTCGTGCTAAAAATGCTTTTACTGTCGCTCTTGCTGACGCGGCTCACATTAAAGAAGCCGACTTTTTAGGCACTGCGAGCGGCAACACTATGGCAGACAAATTCGAGCGCACGGGACTTCACGCCGTGAAAAGTTCAAAAGTTGACGCTCCTGTCATTGAGGAATTTCCTGTTACACTTGAATGTGAAGTTGCTGAAATCAGAGACTCATTCGGTGAAGTACGGGTAGTCGGTACGATTGTAAACGTTACAGCCGATGAAAAAGTTTTAGATTCAAACGGAAAAATTAACGCAGGAAAGCTCAACGCGGTTATGTTCGATCAGTTCCAAAATACTTATTACACTGTCGGAGAAAAAATCGCTGAGGCTTGGCGTGTCGGCGCAGAATTAATGAAAAAATAAATCTTTTTTAACATTTTATTTTATCCGTTTTCCCTTAACATATAGTGCAGGATTATGCCTTTCATGTTAAGGGATTTTTATTTTCAGCACAAAAAACACCGGGCATTTAATTAAAAACACCCGGTTAATTTTTTTATTTTTCATTTTATTTAGGAGCAGGAAATTAAAAAATTAATTCCTAATTCCTCACTCCTAATTCCTAATTAAACAAGCTACTTTGCTTTGACAGGCGCGGCGGCCATTTCAGCGAGAGCCTTGTAAGTTTCGTAACGTTCTTTAGCTTCCTGAGCGTTTCTCTCGAAAAGTTCATCGGCAATATCCGGGAAGCCGAGTTTGAGCGATGAGTAGCGGACTTCGCCGAGTAAGAACTCTTTGTAGTCGCTCTTCGGTGCTTTGCTGTCGAGTGTGAACGGATTCTTTCCTTCTTTGATTAAATCCGGGTTGTAGCGGTATAAGTGCCAGTAACCGGCCTCGACTGCCAACTTCGTGCGTTCCTGAGTCTTGCCCATGCCTGCTCTAATTCCGTGATTAATGCAAGGAGCGTAAGCAATGATTAATGACGGGCCTTTGTGGGCTTCTGCTTCTTTGAGGGCTTTGAGAAGCTGATTCTTATCAGCACCCATACCGACCTGAGCAACGTAGACTGTTCCGTAAGTCATAGCCATACGGCCTAAATCTTTTTTGCGTGTTCTCTTGCCGCTTGCCGCGAACTGAGCGATAGCCGCTGTAGGTGTTGACTTCGATGACTGTCCGCCGGTGTTGGAGTAAACTTCCGTATCAAGAACGAGAACGTTTACATCTTCGCCGCTTCCGAGTACGTGGTCAAGTCCGCCGTAGCCAATGTCATAGCCCCAGCCGTCTCCGCCGATGATCCAAACGGATTTCTTGACGAGATAGTCATGATACGTTGCGATTGTGCAGAATTCTTTTTCAGCAGCCTCGCTTAACGGTGCGTGTTCGTGTTCTTCACAGCCGCAGCAGCAGAAAATCTTTTCGAGTAATGCTTCAACTTTTGCAGCAGCAGCTACTGAAGCCTCGCCGTCAAGATGAGCGTCAAGCCATTCCTGAAGTACTGCTTTGTCTTCTGCCGGTACATCGTCCATAGCGATTAAATTCTTGGCCGCTGTCGTGAGGTAATTTACCATGACGTTGACTGAAAGTTTCATGCCCATTCCGTACTCAGCAGCGTCCTCGAATAACGAGTTGCCCCAAGCCGGTCCGTGTCCGTTAGCGTCAGTCGTGTAAGGCATTGACGGCGCAGAACCGCCCCAAATTGATGAACAGCCTGTAGCGTTGGCGATAATCATTCGAGGTCCGAAGAGCTGTGTAATTAATTTCGCGTAAGGAGTTTCGCCGCATCCTGCGCAAGCTCCGCTGAACTCGAATAAAGGTCTCTGGAACTGTGAGCCCTGAACGGTGAACTTGTCGCCCGCGTCGTATTTATCTGCAACTTCTTCAACTGCAAATGTCCAGTTGTCAATCTGGTCAGTCTGTGAAGCTGTCGGTTTCATCTCGAGAGCCTTGACAGGGCAGATGTCAGCGCAGTTGCCGCAGCCTAAGCAGTCAAGAGTGTCAACCTGCATCTTATATTTATAGCCTTTGGCCTTGAGTGCCGGTGATTTTCCATCAACTGCACCGAAGTTTGCCGGAGCAGCAGCCTGTTCAGCAGCGTCAAGCAAGAACGGTCTGATAGCAGCGTGCGGACATACCATTGAGCACTGGTTGCACTGGATACACTTGGCCGAATTCCATTCAGGAACCATGACAGCGACTCCGCGTTTCTCGAATTTTGCTGTGCCTGCCGGGAAGTGTCCGTCTTCGTAACCGTCAACGAATGCGCTTGAAGGAAGAGTGTTGCCTTTCTGGGCGTTGATTGTCTCAACCTGATAGCTGATAAATCCGGGAACTTCTGAAGGCATACCGGGTTTAACTCTTGCTTTGTCTTCTGCTGTTGCCCATTCTGCCGGAACTTGAATTTCTTTAAGTCCTGCAAGTCCTGCATCAACGGCGGCGTAGTTCATGTTGACGACTTTCTCGCCTTTACGGCCGTATGAATGAACGATAGCTTCTTTCATGTATTTAACAGCGTCATCAATCGGAATAACGTTAGCAAGTTTGAAGAATGCCGACTGCATGATCGTGTTCGTTCTGTTGCCGAGTCCGATCTTTTGAGCTTCGTCAACGGCGTTGATAATATAGAACTTGCATTTAAGAGTTGCTAATTTTCTCTTAAGGCTTGCCGGTAAATGCTCCTCAAGGGCTGCCATATCCGTCCACTGAGTATTAAGAAGGAATGTTCCGCCCTCTTTCATGCCGTGAAGCAAGTCATACTGGTTGACATATTCCTGTTTATGGCATGCGATAAAGTCAGCGTGGTCGATGAGATACGTTGATTTAATCGGCGATTTTCCGAAACGTAAGTGGGACATAGTGATACCGCCGGACTTCTTCGAGTCATAATCGAAATAGCCCTGAGCATACATATCAGTATGGTCGCCGATGATTTTGATTGAGTTCTTGTTGGCACCGACTGTACCGTCTGAGCCGAGACCCCAGAATTTGCAGCATACTGTGCCTTCTGCGGCGGCGTTGATGTGTTCCGTCGGGATTAAAGAACTGTCGTTTACGTCATCAATAATTCCAAGTGTGAAGTTATTGCGCGGCTCGAATAATTTAAGATTATCGAACGTTGCTTTAATGTCGCTAGGTGTTGTGTCTTTTGAGCCAAGTCCGTAACGTCCGCCGACGATCTTAGGAGCGCAGCAGTTGTCAACGAATAATGAGCAGACATCTTCATAAAGAGGACCGCCGAGAGCTCCGACTTCTTTAACTCTGTCAAGAACTGCGATAGCTTTTACTGTTGCCGGTAATGCTCTGAAGAAATATTTCGGTGAGAACGGTCTGTAAAGATGGACTTCAACAACTCCGACTTTCTCGCCGCGTGCGTTGAGATAATCAACTGTTTCTTCGATTGCCTGGCATACTGAACCCATAGCGATAATTACTCTGTCGGCTTCGGGATCTCCGTAGTAATTGAACGGGTGATATTCGCGTCCGCAGATGCCTTTGATGTCGGCCATGTATTTCGCTACGATGTCGGGAACTTTGTCATAGAAAGGCTGTGAAGCTTCTTTAGCTTGGAAGAAAATATCAGGGTTCTGTGCTGTACCTTTTGTATAAGGATTTTCGGGTTTCATTGCGCGGTCTCTGAAAGCTGCGATTGCGTCATAGTCAACGAGTTTGGCTAAGTCTGCATAGTCGAAAGTGTCAACTTTCTGAATTTCGTGTGAAGTTCTGAAACCGTCAAAGAAATTTAATACAGGAACGCTTGATTTAATTGCTGTTAAGTGAGCTACTGCTGCCATGTCGTGAGCTTCCTGGACTGAACCGCCCGCGATCATCGTGAAGCCTGTCATTCTTGTTGACATAACGTCGCTGTGATCGCCAAAAATTGAAAGCGCGTGCATTGCTATAGCTCTTGCTGTAACGTGGAAAACGCCCGGTAATAATTCGCCTGCGATTTTATACATATTCGGGATCATTAATAAAAGTCCCTGAGAAGCTGTATAAGTGCTTGCGAGTGCTCCCGCTGATAATGCTCCGTGGCAGGCTCCTGCCGCTCCTGCTTCGGACTGCATTTCTGTAACTTTTACGGTATGGCCGAAAATATTTTTACGTCCGTGTGCTGCCCATTCGTCAATATGCTCAGGCATAGGTGATGAAGGTGTGATAGGATAAATTGTGGCCATTTCGGAAAAAGCGTAAGCAACGTGAGCTACTGCCTCGTTACCGTCCATAGTTTTCCAGTTTCTTTTGAAAGCCATGAAAGAAAAACCCTCCCTCTAAAAATTAAAAAAAAGTTTTTTGAAAAAAATTTTATTTGTGCTGTCGTGTATTCTACTACAAAAATCTTGAAGAATAAAATAAAATAAACGCGAAAAATTTTTGAGTTTTATTTTTTTATTGAGGAGGGAAAAATTTTTAATGCTTGAAAAAAAACTTGCACTTAAAATTGATGAATATATCTCTAAATATCCCGAAAAAAATTGTTTATGGTTTCGAGGCCAATGGTGGAGCGCAACAAAATTCAAGGCTCTTGCTGATGACTGCGTTGCGCTCTTAAAGTCCGCAGGATTTTCGGAGGGGCAGAGGCTCGCTGTTTTAATTCCTAATTCTCCGGTTGCATTGGCTTTGATGTACGCGGTTTGGAAATTGGGCGGAGTTTATTGTCCTTTGAACGAAAAGACCGGCGAAATTTCTTTATTGAAGACTTTGAAATTATTAAAGCCTTTTTCCGTAGCTTTATCCGAAGGAGTTAAAAAAGAACTCGAAGACGCTTTGAAAAATTCCGGCTGGAATTGCTCAAGATTTAATTTTGAAAAAATCACGGGCTCAGAAAATTTTAGCGGCGTTACTGCTCCGGCTGATGATTTAGATAAAAAATTAGCTGTAATTTTCTCGACTTCCGGGACAACAGGCGACCCTAAGGCCGTACCTTTGACACATGAAAATATTTTGAGCGATATTGAAGCATGTTTGAAGCAGTTAGTTGAATTAAATCCCGAAAATTCTTTGCTGAACGTTCTCCCGAATTTCCATGCTTTCGGATTTACAGTCTGCTGCGTTCTGCCTTTTGTACTCGGAGCGTCGCAGGTTTTAGTTGAAAACTTCATGCCTCCGTCAAACGTCATTAAAGCAATCGAAGAAGCGCACCCCGATGTTTTATTACTCGTTCCGACAATGTTTAATTTTGCTGCAGGACTTTTAGAGCGTCAAAATAAAAAATTAGACGGCATAAAAATTTTAATCACCGGCGGCGACAAATATAACATTAAAATGGACGACAGAATTACAGCAGCTTTTGGAGTTCCCGTAATCGAAGGCTACGGAATTACAGAATGTTCGCCCGTTTTGTCGGTTAATCCGCGACCGTCAGAAAGAAAATTAGGAACAGTCGGCCCTGCATTGCCCGGCTTTGAACTTCAATTAAGAAGCGAGGACGGAAAAATTTTAGAAATTTCTGGTGAACCCGGCGAGGGAGTTTTATGGACTCGCGGCCCTGCGGTAACTCCGGGATATTATCACGCTGACGAATTAAATCACGAGAGATTTCAAGACGGCTGGTTCAACACGGGCGATTACGTTCAAATTGACAAGGACGGCTATATAAAAATTCTTGACCGCGTTACAGATATTATCATCGTCGGGGGCTTTAACGTTTATCCTCAAGAAGTCGAAGCGATTTTAGCTGAACACCCTGCAGTTAATACGGCTGTAGTTGTCGGAATGCCTAACGATATGAGCGGCGAAGTTCCGAAGGCTTTTATATTGAAGAACAAGGACGCGGAAGTCAGCGACAGAGAATTAATAAATTTCTGCAAAGAAAGACTTTCTCATTACAAAGTCCCGAGAGCGGTCGAATTTGTTGACGCATTGCCGTTGTCAGCTACAGGAAAAATTTTAAGGCGCGTTCTGCGTCAGAAAGAGCGTGAAAAAAAATAATGATCGACTTAAATAAAAACAGGCTCGAGGAAATTATTATCCCGAATTTAGAAGCCCGCCGCGATAAAAAAAGTTTTTGGTTTGAAGGCGAGTGGCATACGGGAAAAGATTTTCTTGAAATCATCGACAACTGCGAAAAAGTATTAAAGGCTTCAGGCTTTTCGCGGGGACAAAGGCTCGTTGTAATGTTAAAAAATTCGCCGTTAATTCCTGCTATAGCTTTGGCAGTCTGGAAATTAGGCGGAATTTTCTGCCCTCTCAACGAAAAAGCCGGGACTGACGCTCTCGAAAATACTTTGAAATTAATCAAGCCTTTTGCTCTCGTATCAGGCCGCGAACTTCCCGAACTTCATAATTCTTGGCCTTGCGTTTTATGCGACATTCACGACAAAACTCTTAAAAATTTCACGGGAATAACTCAGCCCGTTGAGCCGGAAGAATACGCGGTAATTTTTTCGACTTCCGGAACTACAGGAAATCCAAAGGCAGTACCTTTGACCCATATGAATTTAATCAGCAACATCAAAGCCACAAAAGAAAATGTTTATCCCCTTAACGAACACGATACTTTTTTAACAGTTTTGCCGAATTTCCATTCGTTCGGATTTACGTGCGCTACAATGCTGCCGCTTGCGATCGGAGCGAAAATTGCAATAGTTCCGGGATTTTTGCCGCCTCAAGCGTCAATAAAAGCAATCGCCGAAGCCCCGACAACAATAATGTACGTAGTGCCGGCTATGCTTTCATTTTTATTAATGTCGGTCGAGAAAGGGAAATTAAATCCTGAAGTTTTATCGAGCCAGCGTGTTATCTGCACGGGAGGCGACAGACTTGCCCCGAATGTTCATAAACAGGCATTAAAACTTTTAGGGCGCGATGTTATGGAAGGTTACGGACTCACAGAAACTTCGCCGGTTTTGTGTATGAACCACGATTGCGAGACCCAGCACACGGGGACTTCAGGGCCTATAATTCCGGGCTACGAATATAAATTAAAATCCCGCGAAGGCCAAGAACTTCCTAAAACCGAACGCGAGGGAGTTTTATGGGCAAAGGGGCCTTCAATTACGCCGGGTTATCTTCATGCACCCGAAATTACGGCTGAAAGATTTGACTCTGACGGATTTTTTAACACGGGCGATTATGTAAAATTTGATGATGACGGCTATGTAACTATCATGGACCGCGTAACGGATTTAATTATAGTCGGAGGCTTTAATGTTTATCCGCAGGAAGTTGAAAAAATTTTGAGCGAACACCCTGCTGTCCGTGCCGCAGTAGTTGTTGGAGTTCATCATAATATCAACGGAGAAATTCCTAAGGCTTATATTCAGCTTGAAGACGGTGCGGAAGTTACAGACCGTGAAATAATCAGATTTGCTAAAGAAAAATTAGCTCATTTCAAAGTCCCAAGAAGCGTTGAATTTGTCAGTGAATTTCCTGTTTCAGCTACGGGAAAAATTTTGCGGCGCGTCTTGCGTGAACAGGCCAATAAATCTTAAAAATTTATGATATAATGACTTAATTATAAATTCTCCGGTTTTTATTTAGAAGACGGGGAATTTATTTTTTTCAACTACATTTTCAACTACAAAAATCTCGAAAATTTTTAGCGTCCGTAAAAGTTTATAAATTTAATTTTCAAATTAAAATCTCCGCCGTCTCCGATATAAACTTCCGCCGTAAGAATTAGAATTAGTTTTATTTATTTCTTTAGGTTCAGAGTCCCGTGCTTGATTAATTTTTTTTCTTATTCTCATTTTGTTAAGTTCAAATGAAAGTTCACCGGCTAATTTTTCGCGGCGTTCTTTTCCTGCGTGGCTGTAAACTTGAATATCGCGCTCGAAAAATCCTAATTCGTATAAAAGCACAACATTACGCGGATTTAAGCCTAAATCTTCAGCAAGCTGCTCCGGCGTAAAATTTTCCGGAAGCCCGTGATCACGGATATAATTATGAATCCCGGACTTATCATAAAGTTCTTCAAGGTCTATAAAACATCTTTTGCAGAGATTATGTTTCACAGATAAAAAATTCGTGCTTAGAACTTTTCCGCATAACTTACACTTGAACAATCCCAAAATTTTTTCCCCTCCTTGAGAATTAAAATTAAGTATTACATATTATACTTTATATCCGTAATTTTGCTAATAAAAATTCAAAAACTTTTCACAGGCTTGTTATATAATTCTTAAAATTAATTTTTTTTGAAAGTAGTGAAAATTTTTGAAGAATAAATTAAGCAAAAAATTATTTCTTGCCCTCGCTTTAATTTTTTTAATCGCGGGAATTTCTTTCGCAAGTGAATATGTTGACGGCGATGTAATAGTCGTGTTTAAGCATCAAACGCCGACAGAAGGCGAAGTAAATTTATCTTCCGTATCGTTAGCTGAAGCCTTTGCTGAACTTGCTGACGCTGAAGTAAAAGAAACTTATCAAGAACTTTCAAATTCAAGCACGGGAGTTTTTACTTTGCTTCACTCGGACAAGATGGACGCTGAAAATTTTGCGGCGAAATTAAAAGAAAATCCCGATGTTTTAGCGGTATCACCGAATTATATCGTAAAACTTGCCGCTCTGCCGAATGAAAGTGAAAGTTTATTCACAGAAACAAACTGCTGGGGAATGTTCAATATCAATGCCCCTGAAGCATGGGATACTAACACGGGCAGCAAAAATGTTTACGTGGCTATGATAGACTCCGGAGTTGATTATACTAATCCGGATATATTACCGAATTATAGCGAAAATTATTCATCTTTATATTCGTCGCAAAAAGATACTCACGGACACGGAACTCACGTAGCCGGAATAATCGGAGCTAAAGGCAATAACGGCATTGGACTTGCCGGAGTGAACTGGGACGTTAATTTAATTGCTGTGAATGCGCTTCCGAACGGTAAGGGCGGACTCTCAGAAATAATCAAAGGCATAGATTTTGTTACCGGATTAATCAAGAGCGGAGTTAATGTTAGGGCCGTAAATCTTTCGATAGAAATTTACATGAATTTAGAGCCTAAATACAGCAATTTCACAAGCAATCCTCTCTGGCTTTCCTTAAAAGAACTTGACAATTTGAATCAAGCCGTTATTGTCGTAGCAGCCGGAAATAAAGGTGGTACTATCGGAGAGTATATTTCAAGTGCCGGCGGTTATGTTTATCCTGCGTCTTTCACCGGATTAAATAATATGATTTCAGTCGGAGCTGTCGGGCCGAATTTACATCTTGCTTCTTTCAGTAATTCCGGAGCAGATATAGCAGCTCCCGGTGTTGCTATTTTGAGCACTTATAAACAATCTTCTTCGGATGATTCAGACACTGTCAGCACTAAGTTTATCAGCGGAACTTCAATGGCTGCTCCGTTTGTATCGGGGGCGGCGGCTTTGCTTGCTTCAATTAATCCGAATTTGACGGCATATCAGATTAAAAATATTTTAGTCAACGGAAATTCGCGTTCAGTTTCGACAGCAAGTTCGACCGAAAAACTTTTTAATTTAAGCGAGGGAATAACTTATTACAATAATAATAAGGCTGAAATTCTTTCCGAAACACCCTCCTCAAATTCGAGCATTCAATATAATAATACTGATGAAAGCTCGGATGATTCTTCCGGTGGCGGCGGCGGCGGTTGTAACGGATTTATAACAGGGATTTTTGCTACTGTGATATTTTTACCGCTTGCCAAAAAGTTCAAACGCTGATAAAATTACTCATTGTGATTTTATCGAAGCCGGTGTGGCTCAGAGGTAGAGCAGCGCACTCGTAATGCGCAGGTCAACAGTTCGAATCTGTTCACCGGCTCCATATTGTTGTGTTTATCAGCTTTTTACTTCACTCTTAATCCATATATTTTCCCCAGAGTATGGAAAAAATTAATGCTCATTTTCTTTCCATGAAAAATACGGAATAAGAATGGATATTTTCGGGAACTAAATTTACATAAAATGGCTGAAATTAAAAATGCCGCAAATTAAACTGAATATATTTTCAAATTTGCAGATATTGTTCAATATTCTAAACACTTTCAAACGACGATTGATTCTTTCTATCAATGCCAGGCTTTTAGAAACTATTTGATTATACCATTTTTCTACTATGCTTAAATTTTTTCTGTTGTACTTCTTTATTGGTATTAAGCTGTTTTTATGAAATATAATTATACCTTGATAACCTTTATTCGCTAAAATCTACTGTATCAATTATTATAAGAACTTGTTTTCACAATGATATAATAGTCAATTATGAAAAAGATAGAAGACAAAAAACGACAAGCGTATCCGAGCGATCTCACAGATGCTCAGTGGGAAGTTATAGCTACCACATTTGAAAAGCGGTAAAAATTGCTATACTTAAATTTAAGC
>CAMVMK010000020.1 GCA_947168585.1 uncultured Fretibacterium sp. | reverse complement strand
GTTCTCAGGCAAGTATCTGCGGAGGCTCGCTCTCAATGATGCACGCCGGTGTTCCTGTAAGATGCCACGTTGCCGGTATCGCTATGGGCTTAATAAAAGAAGGCGACAAAGTTCAAATTCTCACGGATATTCAAGGCCTCGAAGATCATTACGGCGATATGGATTTCAAAGTCGCAGGAACAAGAGCAGGCGTTACAGCTCTTCAAATGGACAACAAAGCCGGAGGAATTACGCGCGAAATTTTAGAGGAAGCATTAGGCCAGGCAAGACGCGCAAGAATGCAAATCCTTGAGGAAATGGAGTCGGTTATTCCTGTTCCTAATAAACTTTCACCGAACGCGCCAAGAATTATCACGTTTGCTATCGACCCGGATAAAATCCGCGAAGTCATCGGCACGGGCGGTAAAGTTGTACGCAGCATAACTCAAACGGCTGACGTTAGACTCGAAATTGACGATAACGGAATTGTTACAATCGCGGGCGCAACTATGGCTAAAGTTGAAGATGCCCACGCTATGGTCATGGCTATAATCCGCGACTTGACTGCAGGCGATATTTATTACGGAACAGTAACAAGAATAACAAGTTTCGGTGCTTTCGTTGAATGTCTGCCCGGCAAAGAGGGAATGTTACACGTAAGCGAAATAAGTTCAGCACGAGTGCCTCATACTGAAGACGTTTTCAAGGTCGGCGATAGAGTTTTAGTTATGGTCAAAGACATTGAAGACACAGGGCGCGTTAATTTATCACGGCGCAGAGTTATGGCCAATGAAGAAAAAGTTAGAGAAGCAGGTTTTGCCTACGCTTTACCTGACGAAAGAGAACGCGAAAATTTAATAACGAGCCTTTCTTCACGCGATAAAGGGCGCGGCTTCTCCATGAAAGACAGAGTAAACGCCAAAGACCTCAAAAATAAAATCGGCGGTTACATGGAGCGCGGATATTCTTCAAACAGATCGAGCAGAAACGATTTTGAAAATGCCCGCGAAAGACGCGGACGCGGCGACAGAAGAGGACGGTAATAAAAGTTAGGAGTGAGGAGTTAGGAGTTAGATGTGAAAAAACTTCCTAATTTCTCACAAAATTAAAAGGAGAAAAAATTATTTTGCAGACTATTAACGTAAAAATTTGGCGCGAGAGCAACACCATTACAATTCCTGAATATGCTACTCCGGGCTCGGCTGGAGTAGATTTATGTTCGACTATGTACTGCATGATTAAACCCGGCGAACAGGCTTTAATCCCGACCGGAATAAAGTTAGCAATTCCCGAAGGCTACGAAGCTCAAATTAGGCCAAGAAGCGGACTTTCTCTCGATAAAAAAATTACTATCCCGAACAGTCCCGGAACTATTGACTCGGATTATCGCGGAGAAATTAAAGTTTTGTTAAAAAATGAGGGCGAAGATCCTTTTACTCTGCGTTTCGGCGATAGAATTGCTCAAATGGTTTTCGTGCCTGTAGTGCAGGCTAAATTTGAAGAAGTTAAAGCCCTTGACGAAACTAAAAGAGGCTCAGGCGGCTTCGGTTCAACGGGAATTAATTAGGAGTTAGGAAGTAGGAACGAAAAAAACTAACCCCTCACCCCTAACCCCTCACCTCAAAGCAAATATCTTTCTAAAAGAAAATTAAATCAAGTGTTTTTAGCATAACTTCAATTATTCTTGAAAATCATTCCCATAATTTTTAATATTTCGCTGCCTCTGTCGCCGTTAGCTTTCACTAATTCTTCGGGCGGAGTTTCTTCATCTTCGCGGAGTTTCAAAAATTCGCACAAAATCGAATTAACTTCAGGATTATTCGCAAATTCAGCCATAAAACTTAAAACTTCAATCACTAAATATTTAATTTTTTTGCGTTCTTCTTCTGAAAACCAAGCGCAGATAAATTCGCCGTAAAAATCTATACCGTATTGAGTAGGCATATCCAAAAGTTTTTGGGCTTCAAGTCTTAAATTATCGTCTTCTGTGAGCTGAAAGAAATCATTTAATCTTTGTCTCAAAGGTTCAAAAACTCTTTCTTCATCGACAGCTACTGCAGCGCAGATAAATTCTAAAATAAAAGCGGCAACTCTGTAATTCTGCGTTAAATTCGTTCCGGGAGGAAGTTCAACAAATAAAATTTTATCGTCCCAAGTATATTCGCGGCCTGAAATTCCTAAATCATGCAAAATCTGCCAGCCCTCAACCTGAGCCGTATCAACGATAGATTTACGTTCTTTGCCGTTTAATTTTGAAGTTTTAGTATCGAAGCCCATCAGCTTGCCGACTTTTTCAAGAGTTGTCAATAACGGCAGGTCGCTGCCTTCGGGTCTTAACGTTTTTATGAAACCCTCAAAGTCAGGACGCTGTCCAATGTCTGCTAAATTAATTTCAGGTTCGGGAGTTTTATACGCCGTCAAAAATACTTCCCAAGCGTCAAGAAGAGGCTTAAAAACTTCTAAATTTTCAAAGAAATTCGGAACTTCAACGGTGTCATTAGTTTTTAATTTTTCTAAATCTATAGTCGGGTTAGTCGGAGTGTAAGAGATTTTCAAATTATTTTGAGGCTTCGTCAAAACTAATCCGCCCTTGCAAATATCTTTATAAATCGGAGTGAAAGTCTGAAGAGCCTCGCTCGTGTCCAAAACTTGAGGCTCGCTCTCACGGTGCAGTTTTTCGCAAGTCCTCATTAAAGTAAAAGCTACAGCCGACGGGAGCGGCAGTAAAGAATTAGCGTAAGAGTTCAGCAAAATTCCTAAAAGACCCTCCGGGACTTTATTAAGGCGGCGGCATAAAGCTAATAAATCTTCATCAGGAAGCCAGACTTTAATTGCGAGCCATGTTACAAAATTTATTAAATTTTCGCTGACTATATCCCACCGCAATAAAGGTAATAATCTGAAAGATTCGTTAATGCAAAGCCCTAAGTCAAGTTTATCAATTAAAGTCCTGCGTTCTATTCCGTAAAGCCAAATACTCGGGTAGCACATATGGAGAGGCGGCTGAATTCTCGAACCTGCGAGCCAAGTCAAATAAATTCCGCGCTGTAACGGTGTCATTGCCGCATAACTTTCAGCACCGTCAACAGGAAGATCGCTGCCCTGCTTGGGAAAATCTATCGGCAAAGTTATATCTATACATGACGGTTCAGGCGTTGAGGCTTCACCGTTCGACCAGTAAGCTACAGGGCTCGGAACGGTTATATTATCAAGCTGAATATTTCCCAAACGTCCTGCCCAACGGAGCAAATTAACTTGAGCCTTAGGTTTTTCTTTCTGTTCAGTCGATACTGAATAAGGCGACTCTTCTCCGGCCGGAGCATGAGCAGAATATGTCGCGCTTCCGGGATGTCCTGAATCAGTTACGGGCGTTGCTGCTGTAGTTGTCTGCTCTTCGTTATCGTCCGGCAAATCTAAAGAACTCGGATCAACGGGAGCAGCGTCTTTGGGCTGTTCGTCCGGCTTATTTTGCGACTGTTGGCGGAAGAAAGCACTTACAGCTACAACGACAAAAATTCCGATTACTAAATAAAGCATGATAAAAACAGTGAGGAGTTAGGAGTGAGGGGGTGAGGAGTGAGAAAAAGATTTCTACACGTCTTTTTCAGTTCCTACTTCCTAATTCCTAATTCCTACTTGCTTTTTACACCTCCTAACTGTTTTTTATAAAATCTCCATGATAAATTTTTTAAGCATCATAGTAGGATTATAAGACATTTTCGCTTCTCTTAAACCAAGTTCGCCCATGTCTTCTTCACGGTTAGCAAATTCGTATTTCGCGCCTTGATTTTTCTGAAATAAAAAATTTATTGCCTGATAACTTCCGGTATATTCAGGGAAAGCCTTTTCAAACATTACATCAAGATTTTTTTCGTCAAGTTCAACGGCGATAGTATAAGCTATGATTTTATCGTCAACTTTCAAAATTCCGCCCATCAAATTAAAATCATTCCATTTTTCGAGGACGTTTTGAATTGCAATATCTTCGCTGTCGAGAGATTTAATTTCTTCTTCGTTCAAATTTTCTTCTCTATGAACTCTCCAACATTCCTGAAAATTCATTAACTCATCAAAAAATTCCGGCTTTAATTCATAATAATCCCATTCGTAGCCGTCTAAGAAAGCCCGGACTCTATTTCTTTTGTGAGCAAACGCTTTGCCTTTCAAGGCTATTAAATCTTTAACGGCGTAAACATATTCATGCTGATCCCGGTCTTCAGTGAAACGTAAATTTTCACGCTTTTCTAAAATATTTTTAACCTGCTCCGGGACATCGTAAATAACATCACCGGCCTTAAAATTTTTCAGAACGTTGTCCCAATCTTTGACGATGTTCCAATCTCCTGCAGGCCCGAAAAATCCCGGTATAGGCCCGCCGCTTTTAAGCCAGCATAAATTTTCGTCAGAAATTGCAAACTCAATCGGGTAAGCGTGCCGCCATGCAAATAAATTTAAGAAAGAATATTCAGCGTAATGCACGGGAGATTTTTTATAAAACTGCGAGTAAATGTTTTTATCTTCCCAAGTTAATTCTTTGAAATCCATGAAAAATTTTCCCTTTCTTTCTATAAAAAAAGCGAGGAATTAGAAATTTATTTTTTTCATTCCTAACTCCTCACTCCTAATTTCTAATTGAAATTAAAATTTAACGTCTGAAAAATTAGATTTTCGCGTTAAGAACTTTTTCTTTGAGTTCTTTGCCGGGTCTGAATACAGGTACTTTCTTCGCCGGAATGAGAACGACCTTTGAAGGATCCTGAGGATTGCGGCCTTCTCTGGCAGCTCTTTCTCTTACCTCAAAGACTCCGAAACCTACGAACGTGCATTTGTCGCCGTTCGCAAGAGCACCCTGAATTTCTGCGAAAACTGCGTCAACAACAGGAGCTACGTCTTTTTTGCGCATATCAAGTTTATTAGTGATTGCTTCGATAAGTTCTGCTTTTGTCATTGTTTACACCTCCTAAAAAACTTTTTTCAGCATTTTATCAGCTTTTGTAAATTATGCAAGCGGTTTTATTTTTCTTTAATCCTTTTGCATAGCGTTATTTAATGTTATATAATTCACTTATCACACAAATTTTCAAAATTGAAAAATAAATTTATTCGGGGGATTTTACTTTCATGAATGATTTATACTCTATCGGAGAGATGGTAATTGATTTTATCCCTGGCAGCGAACAGGCGAGTTATATCAGAAAAGCAGGAGGAGCACCGGCCAATGTCGCTATTGCGGCGGCTAAAAACGGTCTTAAGGCTTCAATGTGCTGCAAGGTCGGCGATGATAATTTCGGACATTTTTTAATGGACACTCTTGCAAAATATAACGTTGAAGCTGTCTGCAAAGATTTATGTAAAGAGGCCGTTACAACGATGGCTTTCGTAACTTTGTCAGAGAACGGCGAAAGAGTTTTCACTTTTGCACGCAAGCCCGGCGCGGATATGATGCTCTCTGAGTCAGACGTTAAAGAAGAAGATATTAAAAATTCTATAATCATTCATGCCGGTTCATGTTCTCTTTCAGCTCAGCCCGAAAAAGACGCGACTGTAAAAGCTATGAGGCTCGCTCATGAAAATAAAAAACTCGTCAGCTTCGATATAAATTATAGAGATTTAATGTGGAACAATGACGTAAACGCCTGCGTTAATGCCGTGAAAGAAATTTTGAAATTCGTAGATTTATTAAAACTTTCAGGCGAAGAAATTGAAATGATGGGCGGAGAAAAAAATCTTCCGAACTTAATGAAATATTATGATATTTCCGTCATCGTTGAGACGCTTGGGGCAGACGGCGCAAGAGCATATTTTAAGGACGGAACAGTCAACGTTAAAGGCCGAAAAGTCCACGCTGTTGACGCTACGGGGTGCGGAGATGCTTTTTGGGGCGCGTTCCTTTCAAAATTAAGGCTCGAAGACGTAGAAAAAATTTCCGACATTGACGAAGCTAAATTAAAAGACGCTATGAATTACGGAAATATTTCGGGCTGTATCTGCGTTCAAAGCAAAGGAGCAATCGAATCAATTCCGACACGCTCTCAAATCGAAGATTTTATAAAAGAAAATAATTAACGGTGTAAAAAAATGTCAATCTGGGAAGAAAAATGTATCATCTCGCCGTCTTTAATATGCCTCGATATGTGCAACCTTGAAAGCCAAGTTAAAACCGTAGAAAAATGCGGAATTAATATGCTTCATGTTGATATTCTTGACGGTCATTTCAGCCCGAGTATGCCGCTCGGCCTCGATACGGTAAGACAGTTAAGAGCAAAAACTGATTTAGCTTTTGACTGCCACGTAATGGTAACTGAACAGGATTATTTTGTTGATGAGCTGTTGGATATTGGAGTCCAGCAGCTCATTTTTCACGCTGAAACTCAGCCTCACATAGACGGAATGTTAAACCGCATTCACTCTAAAGGCGTTAGAGCCGGAGTAGCTTTGAAACCTTCAACGCCTCTTTCAACTCTTGAATATGTTTTAGAGAAATGCGACGCAGTTTTATTAATGTTAATTAACCCGGGCTATGCTTTCGTTAAAGGCGAAAAACAGACAGTCTACGCTGAAAGAAAAATTAAAGATTTACGGAAAATGATTGATGAGCGCGGATTAAAAACAAAAATCGAACTTGACGGACGAATTTCGCCCAAAAATCTTGAAGATTGGGGCGGCGGTCTTGCTGATATTTTCGTAACCGGCAGCACTTGTCTTCAGCGCGATGACTTAGAGGGAAGTTTTGAAAAATTAAATCAAATACGGAGGAATTTAATTTAATGAATTTTTCAGAAAGATATTTGAACGCAAGGACGGACGTTATCGCCGAACTTGATAAAACTTTAGCGGCAATTAAGCCCGAACAGATTGAAAGACTTTATAACGAAATTCAAAAAGCCGATCAAGTTTTCTTTGTCGGAGTAGGGCGCGTTATGATGGCTCTCGAATGTATCTGCAAAAGATTTGCCCATTTAGGCATTAAAGCTCACTGCGTCGGCGACATCACTGAACCGGCTATAACGAAAAATGATTTATTAATCGTCGGCTCAGGGTCGGGAGGCTCGTTATTTCCTCTCGGAATTGCTAAAAAAGCCCGCGCTGCTGTCGACTGCAAAATCGTTCATATAGGCTCAAACGCTAACAGCGAAATGAAAGACATTGCGGACTTCATGGTAAGAATACCCGTGAGAACGAAATTTTATCTCGATGACGAAATCGATTCGTGTCAACCTATGACGACAATTTTTGACCAGAGTTTATTACTTCTCGGAGATATTATCGCTAAAATGATGATCGAAGAGAAAAATATTAACATGAAAGATTTATGGCAATATCATGCAAATCTCGAATAAAAAAGATTTAATGAAATATTCAGGAAGCCTTCAGCAGGCCGCTTATGTCCGCCCGATAATTTACGCCGAAGGACGCAGCAAAAATCTCAAGGCTTATGACGTTAAGAACGGCAAAATTTCTATGAGAGTTTTAGCGGATAAATGCCTCGATGTCAGCGAATTTTCTTACGCGGGCGTGAACATGAGTTTTTTATCGAAACCCGGACTTCAAGGACTTGGCCACTACGACACTAACGGCCTTGAAGCTCAGCGCAGTATCATGGGTGGATTATTTTTCACGGCCGGTCTTGAAAATATCGGCGCACCCTGCAATATTGATGGAGCAGATTATCCCATGCACGGAAGAATTAGAACTACTCCGGCGGAACATTTATCGAGCGATGCTTTTTGGGACGGAGATAAATATCACGTAAAAATTTCCGGCGAAATGCGCGAGGCTGCTTTATTCGGAGAAAATTTAGTTTTGCGGCGCAGTATCGAGACAATTTACGGCGAAAAATCTTTCACACTCACTGACGAATTTGAAAATGAAGCTTTCCGCGATGAGCCGTTAATGCTGCTCTATCATATTAATATGGGCTGGCCGTTCTTGGACGAAAATACGAAATTTTATATCCCGACTTCAAAAGTTACAGCACGAGATGACAACGCTAAAGGCCATGAAGACAGATATAATTTAATGGAAGCCCCTAAAGACAACGAGCCTGAATATGTTTTCATTCATGAATTAAAATCAGACTCGAATAACGATACAGAAGTTTTAGCCGTAAATCCTGAATTAAAATTAGGCTTAAAAATTTCATGGAATAAAAATTTTCTTCCTCACTTCATGCAATGGAAATCAATAGCAAGCGGTGATTATGTTGTCGGCCTTGAGCCTGCTAACTCTCTCGTTCACGGGCGCAAATGGTACGGCGATAAAGTTTATAAAATCGCACCGTTCGCTAAAGAAAAAAATATTTTGAAGTTCACTGTACTTGACGGTGATGAAGAAATTAAAGCGGCTGTAAAAATTTTTGAAACAAGGTATTAATTTTTTAATTTTTAATTTTTTTAACACTCCGCTCCTCAAACCTAACTCCCCATTACTAAATTTTAATTTTGAGGTGATTTTATTTTGAAACGTTCTGAAATTAACAACTGCATCAAAGAATTTGAGGGCCTCCTCAAGAAACACTGCTTTGCTCTTCCTCCGTTCTTGAGTTTTACGCCCGAAGAATGGAAGACTAAAGGCCACGAATATGACGAAATCCGCGATAATGCTCTCGGCTGGGACATCACGGACTACGGCGAAGGACATTTCGAGACAAAAGGTCTTTATTTAATCACGATCCGCAACGGCAACGTTCATAACCCGAAATATACGAAAACTTACGCTGAAAAAATTATGATGCTCAAAGAAGGCCAAGTCTCTCCTAACCATTTTCACTGGAACAAAATGGAAGACATCATCAACCGCGGAGGCGGAAATATCGTCTTCAAACTTTGGAACGCTAACCGTGAAACCGAAGACCTCGAAGACACCGACGTTAAAATTTTCCAGGACGGCCGTCAATATTTCGTAAAAGCAGGCTCTGAAGTTATTTTGAAGCCCGGCGAATCTTTGTCGCTCTATCCTTATTACTATCACGAGTTCAGAATCCAGCCCGGCACAGGCTACGCAATTATCGGAGAAGTTTCAATGTGCAACGATGACAACACCGATAACAGATTTTACGAGCCTCTCGGACGCTTCCCGACGATTGAAGAAGACGAGCCGCCTTATAGACTGCTCTGCACGGAATACCCTCCGGCAAAAGATTAAAAATTAAAATTTAAGGAGTGAAAAAATTTTGAGCGATTATGTCGTTACAATGGAGCATATTACGAAAACATTTCCCGGCGTTAAGGCTCTCGATGATGTTCATCTTCATTTGCTGCCCGGGCGCGTAATGGCTCTCTTAGGCGAGAACGGAGCAGGAAAATCAACGCTCATGAAAATTTTATCGGGCGTTTATACCCGCGACTCCGGCGATATTACGATTTTCGGAAATAAAATCGAGGGCGATTTGAACACTAAGCAGGCTCAAGCGTTAGGCATAGCGATAATTCATCAGGAGTTAAATATGTGCCAGCATTTAAGCGTAGCCGCGAATATGTTTTTAGGCCGCGAAATCACAAAAGGCGGAAGACTTGATAACGCAGAAATGAACCGTCAGGCCGTTGCTGAATTAGCTAAACTCGGTATTCATGATTTAGACCCGGACGAGTCAGTCGGAAATTTAACCGTAGGCCGCCAGCAGATGGTCGAAATAGCTAAGGCTCTTTTAATTAACGCAAGAGTTTTAGTTATGGATGAGCCGTCGTCTTCACTTTCAAACGCCGAAATTACAGAAATGTTCAGGATCGTCCGCGAACTTAAAGCTATGGGCACAGCGATTGTCTATATAAGCCACAGACTTCAGGAACTTCATCATATTGTCGATGACGTTACTATAATGCGCGATGGAAAATATATAACTGAGGGAAAATTTGAAGACTTCACGATGGATCAAATTATTGCGAATATGGTAGGTCATGAAGTTAAAAATCAATTTCCCCGCGAGACAGTTGCGAAAGGCAAAAAAATTCTCGAAGTCAAACACCTTAACGCTGGCAAACTTGTTAGAGATGTTTCTTTCGAGGTATTCGAGGGAGAAGTATTAGGATTTTCAGGACTTGTCGGAGCAGGACGAACTGAAACAATGCGCGCGATTTTCGGAGCAGACCCCAAAGACAGCGGAGAAATTCTGCTTGACGGGAAACCTCTTGAAATTCATAACCCGGGCGCGGCAATCCGTCAAGGAATAGTTTTAGCTCCCGAAGACCGCAAAAAAGAGGGTCTTTGCACGAAACTTTCAATCAGAGATAATATCGCTCTTCCTAACCTTGATATTATTACGCTTGGAAGCGTAACGAAAAAAATTAACAAACGTGTTGAAAATGAAATGATTGAAAAGGGCAAGAGTTCATTAACAATTAAAATGGCTCACCCCGACATCGAGGCCGGAAGTTTATCGGGCGGAAATCAGCAGAAAGTTGTTGTTGCGAAATGGCTCGCTCGTCAATCAAGAGTAATAATTTTCGATGAACCTACTCGCGGAATTGACGTTGCCGCTAAAGTTGAAATTTACGAAATCATCAACGAACTTAAAAAGCAGGGCGTAGGAGTTGTCATAGTCTCATCAGAATTGCCGGAAGTAATGGGAATTTCAGACAGAATTATTGTAATGTGCAACGGAAAAATTACAGGTGAAGTCGATCCCCGCAACACTTCCGAAGAAGAAATTATGACTTATGCTACACGCTTCGGCGATAACGCAGCTTAAAAAAGCAAGTAGGAGTTAGGAAGTAGGAAGTAGAAAATAGAAAACTTCTCCGAATATATTGAAAATTTTTAGAAAGGGAAAAAATTAAAAATGGAAACTAAAAAACGCAGCTTTCTTTCAAAACCCGGCGTTGCTTCTGTCGTAACGGCTTTTGCCGGAGTTATCGTCTTAATGGTAATTTTCTGGCTTATGAACCCGAATTTCGTGCGTCAAAATAATTTAATGTCCTTAGCACGTTCAATCTGCCCGTATTTACTTGTCGGCATTGGTCAAGGTATCGTCTGCATTACGGGAAACATCGACCTTTCAATCGGTTCAGTGCTTGGAATGTCCGCAATGATTTCGGCTACTCTCGTATGCAACGGCATGAACGTAATTTTAGCTATTATTATTGACTTAATCGCGTGCCTTGCTGTCGGACTTTGCAACGGTCTTTTAGTAGGAAAATTCAAGCTCCCGCCCTTCATCGGCACACTCGGAACTATGACAATCTGCCGCGGCATTGCTCAGCTCGTTAATAACAACTACAACACCGGCGACATCGGAACGGGCGGACTTAAAGATTTATTCCGTGATACTTTTTATTACGGACGTGTCGGATATTTATATTACGGTGTTATAATTTGTCTCGTAATTTGGTTTATTTTCCACTATATAATGACGTATACGGCGACAGGACGGCATATTTACGCTATCGGCTCGAATGTTGATGCTGCGAGACTTTCAGGTGTTGACGTTTTCAAGACTACGACAATAGCTTACACGATTTCAGCTTTCTGCTCTTTCATGGCCGGATTAATCACGATGGCTGCGGCAGGAATGGGCTCAATGCAGGCCGGAATGAGTTACGAAATGTACGGCGTTGCGGCGGCAGTTATCGGCGGTATCTCGACATTAGGCGGTTCGGGGCTTTTAGTCGGAGTTATAGCGGGTGCTTCGGTCTGGGCAATTCTTCAAAACGGTTTAACTCTCGCTAACGTCCCTGTAGCTATGAGAAATATAATTATCGGCGTTATCGTTGTTGCCTGCGTTTTATTTGACATTATGCGCAGAAGCGGCGTGATCGGCAAAAAGAAAAACGCAAAATAAAATCAGGTTTCAAAGTCCTTAAGGATTTTGCAAATAAATAAAATTTTAATAGGAGGCATTTTTATTATGAAAAAAGTTTTATCAGCAGTTCTCGTTCTCTCGTTAGTGCTCGGTGTTTGCGGAATGGCTTTCGCAGGTGTCAAAACGAAAATCGGTCTCATCACGATGGATCAAATGGACGTTCACTGGGTCAGACTCCGTAACGCCGCTCAGGCTCGTGTCGAAGCCCTCAACAAAGAAGGCAACGAAATTGAAATGGTCTGGCTTGCTCCTGAAACGAAAGACAATCAGCAGCAGATCGAGAAAATTCAGAACGCTGTAGCAGACGGTGTAAATTACATCATCATCGCTTGCAATGACGGAACTTCAGCTAACCGCGCTCTTCAGGAAGCCCTCGATGCAGGAATTAAAATTATTTACGTTGACGCTCCTGCAACCCTCAAAGCCTCAGCAACCTACGCAACCGACAACTTCGCAGGCGGAAAACAGATAGGCGAATATCTTGCTAAACTCTTTGCTGAAAAAGGCGTAACCGAAGGAACAATCGGAATCGTTGACGCTCAGGCCGGTGTTCAGTCATGCCAGGATCGCTATGACGGATTTGCTTCAGTCTTCAAAGGAACAAAATTCGTAATGGGCGAACGCCAGTATTCAGACGGCGATAACTCAAAGGCTCAGGAACTTGCTAACACCCTCATCAATAACGGCGTTGTAGCTATCTACGGAACGAATGACGGTGCGACAAACGGCGCGGCAGCCGCTGTAAAAGACGCTATCAACAACGGCATGAATATTTATTGCGTAGGCTGGGACAAATCAGACTCGAATATTGCTCACGTTGAAAGCGGCGAACTTTTAGCTTTTGCGGCTCAGAATCCGAACGTAATGGGCGAACTTGCTATTAACGCTGTCGTTGACCTTGAGAACGGCAAAGATTTAGGCGGCGCAGTCGTTGATACAGGTGTTTCAACTGTAACAAAAGAAAACGTTGCTCAATTCAAATAAAATTAATCGAGATTAAAATTTTTAACCCGTCTTCAATCGAGGACGGGCTTTTTTGTGTGTTTTGTGTGTTTTTATCCTTTAACTTTTTGAATTAAATTCAGAAAAGCGTTAGTTCTGTGAGAGATTGAATTTTTAATTTTTGAATCAAGTTCCGCGAAAGTTTTTTCATAACCGTCCGGCACAAATACAGGATCGTAACCAAAACCGCCCGAGCCTCTCGCTTCTTTTATAATTACACCGTTACAAAATCCTTCAGTAATTAAAATAAATTCGTCCGGCACACACAAAGCTAATGACGCAGCGAATTTTGCCCGGCGGTCTTCTAATTTTTCTATATTTTTAAGTTCGTTCAAAATCCATTTTACTTCTTGGCCTTCAGCAACTCTTGCTGAGAAAATTCCCGGCCTGCCGTCAAGAGCTTCAACTTCGAGTCCGCTGTCGTCAGCAAGGCACGGAAGCCCGGATTTTTCAGCCCAAGCCCGAGCCTTTAACATTGCGTTTTCGGCGTAAGTTTTTCCGGTTTCTTCTACCTGTCTGCCGCCAGGCATGGCGATTAACTTTGCAATGTCGGGAGCAAAAATTAAATTTTCAGCGAAATTTTTTGCAGGCGAATAAGTCTCGAATAAATATTCAAACTCCTGAAATTTTCCTTTATTGCCCGTAGCGATAATTAAATCTTTCATAAAAAATTCCTAACTCCTCACTCCTAACTGTTTTTCGAGGGCATTTTCCAAGGGGCTGACAAATCTACAACGCCGCCCGATTTCGGAGGTTTAGAGTCAATTAAAAATCTAACCTGCGAGAGAGGCGAAAAATTTTCCTGCACTGTCCTGACTATGCTCGTCAATAATAAAAGACTTTTTCTCTGCCCCGCTGATTCTATTGATGAGGCAAACTGCCCCGACATATCCAAAAATGCTGTATCTTGCACTCTGAACACATGGAGCAGTTTTATTTTTTCAGCTTGAGGCATTCCGCTTAAATTAATAACAGAAGTAACAACTTCGCGGATATTATCTTCCGGGACTTTTGATATAAAATTCTGCCGCGTTTCTGCTATCGTGTCGTTTTTTACGTGGTAAAGATTTAATGAAACCTGTTTAACATCTTCACCGGCTGAGTTTAGAGTTTCATTCAAAACTCTTTCCTGTTCTGCTTCGTTAAAATTATTTAAGTCTTCTTGATTTTCGATTCTGTTTTCAGGCTTCAATAATAATTTTCTGTTCAAAACTTCCACAAACCACGAAGTCCCAAGATAGCCTAAAACAAAGCATAATAAAATTATTCCGAGCCACGATAAAATTTTTAATAAAATCGGCGTAGGTTTATCCTCGTTTATATTCGGATTAGGTTTAGGACGATGCTGGGCTTTTTTCGCGGCCATTGCTGCCTGTTGAATTTGTCTGCGGCGCGGTGCTGGAACTCTTCCGCGTGAACTTAAATCGCGTTCGTCCGATGATGATCCGCTTCCCCGTCTTACTGTCGGCAAAATTTTTCACTCCTTCCTAAAATTTTTATCTAATATAATTAATAATTCCTTCGGTCATAGCTAAAGCAATTTTCTGCTGATACGCCTGAGTTGTCAAAGTTTTAGCTTCAGCAGCGTTAGTAACAAAACCAGTTTCAAGCAAAACTGCAGGCATTCCTGCGCCCCTCAATACAAAGAAAGGAGCTTGAGCAACTCTTCTCATCGGCAGATTACTTCTTACTCCGGCGTTATAAAGAGCGGCGGCAAATTCTGTGCTCTCGCTGATTTTATTATTTTGCTGCATATCGCCCAAAATCCTTAACAACATTTCCGTGCGCCTGTCGACGTTTTCAGTGTCTAAGCCTTTGCCCTCGACATATTCTCTATTTTCGATCTTGGCCAAGTTCATAGCGTCTTTATCTGTAGGCAAAGCCATAATATAAATCTCGAAGCCCGTCATAGTTTTTTTATTAGGCAGGGCGTTTACGTGGATACTTACAAATAAATCAGCGTTGGCATCGTTAGCTATGTCTGTGCGCTCCTGAAGTTTCAAATAAACGTCAGTCCTGCGCGTCATTATGACATTATAACCGCGGGCCTTAAGAGCTTTTTCAAGTTCGAGGCCGATACCTAAATTTACATTTTTCTCAACTACTCCGTTATCGGATGCTCCGGGGTCTTTTCCGCCGTGTCCCGGGTCAACAACGATAGTTTTTCGTCCCGAAATTTTTATATTATTTCGAGCCGGTGTTGTTGCTGCAGGTGTTGTAGGAATTAAAATCAAAGTTTTCGCGGGCTGTTCTTTCTCTGCTTTTTTATCTTTCTGCTGAGTTATCGCAGGTGCGGGCGGAGTTATAACCGGTGCTGCAGGCTTAGGCTGTGAGGCTTGAACCTGAGTTTTAGCCGGTGCTGATTGAACTATAGCGACATTAGCAGGCAAAAAGAAATCGAAAACTATTCTCTTAGGATTAGTCAAGACTATTTTTTCGGCTTTTGTCAGCTTATCGAAATCGAAAACGAAATCAATTCCGCGTGCGTTTTTCTTAAATTCCGTCTTAACATTTCCGAACGGTGAAGCTAAATCATCGGCTTTTTCTAAACTTGACGAGAATAAAGCGTGAAGCTGTCTGTGCTGCATAAAGACAGAAGGCTCTGCATCATCGTCAACAAGAATAACAGCACGGATTTTTTTCTGCGCTCCGTCGTGAGAAGTCCATCGAACTCCTTGAATTACTCCGCTGTAAGTTTCGGACTCGTCGCCGCGTGAATCGCCTAATTTGAAAGTTTCAAGTTTCGGCTGAGATTTCGCTGTAGATTTTTTTTCAAGCATAGCCGCTAAATTTATTTCAGGCTCAGGATTTTTCGGGGCTTGAACTTGCGCAGGGGCTGGAGTCTGAACTTGAGGCTCTTGAATTTTTGCTGGCTGAACGGGTTTAACTTCCGGTAGTTTTATTTCAGGCTCAGGAACTTTTGCAACTATCGGAGCAGGTGCCGGAGTCGGGATCGGTGTCGGTTCAGGCTCTTCAAAACTTCCGAAATCTATTTCATTTCTTGCGTTATTTGCCGTAACTGTATAGCCGGAAGATTTATTAATTCTAAGTCTGTTATCTTGGCCGCTCCCTGCAACTCTTTGAAATAAAGCAGCAGCACTTGCCGAGTCGACCCAAGTTTTTCCGTCTTGTTTGAAAGGAGCAGAATATAACGGAACTATTGAAAATCCGTACCACGCCGCCGCAGAATTATCTACAACTCTTAATTGAACATTGCCGCGCTGAAGAAAAAGCTCTTCGCCTTTCCTTGATGACGAAAATCCGAGCAGCCTCCCGACATCTTCAATAGAAACAAAAAGCCCGGAATTGTTTTCGATAGATTTTACAGATCCGGCACTCCTTGAGCCTATATATAAAGAAGCGTCAGCATAAGCGCAGGCGCAAAAAATTAAAGCAGCCATTATTGTTGCAGCTGCCGTGATAAACAACTTACGAAACATAAAAAATTTACTCGCTGTCCTCTAAAATTTGATCAAGTTCAAACAGGCTGGAAACATCAAGCAAAAGAATTAATCTATCGTCAGCAGGTTTTGCAACCCATAAGACATAACGCCTGTCAATCGCTGAAGATAATTTCGTAGCGACTTCAAGCTGGGCATCGTAAATTGTCAAAACTTCACGCACTGAATTTACTATCATTCCGAAAGTTACATCATTAATCGCTATAACGACAATTCGAGCCTCGTCTGTCAAAGGGCTTCCGGCCATTCCGATTTTTAACTGCATATCGAAAACCGGCACGATAGTTCCTCTAAGATTAATAACTCCGCGAATATACATCGGAGCATTAGGAACTCTTGTAATAAACGACGGAACTCTGACAATTTCGCGGACGATATTGACATCAACACCGAAATTTTCGCGTCCGAGCGTGAAAACTAAGTTAATATGTTCTTCGCCGAGTGCTTCTACATCTAAATCTCTAAAATCCTGACTAACTTCTTGCTTTTGAGTCGGATCTAATTTCTGAATTTCTGCCAAGAAAATCTGCCTCTCTTTTTATTAATTAGGAGTTAGGAGTGTTTTTTAATTTTCTTATTCAGCAGCTGCGATTGATGCTAACTGAATTGCTCCCATAACGCCCTGATTACCGTTTAAGGCTGCCGGTGCTATGAAAGAATTAATATTTCTTAATTCTTTAGTGTCGATATAGTCATTGACGCACTCAAGAACATATTTACGGACTAACGGCAATAACTGAGACTGGTTCATAATGCCGCCGCCTAAAATAATTTTCTGAGGGCTTAAAGTCAATAAAATATCCGTGATAGCTTGAGCAATATATTTCGCTTCAAGTTCCCAGACTTCAGGACGGTCGCCGAGTTCTTTTGCGGGTTTTCCCCAGCGTTCTTCAATAGCAAGACCGCCGGCCATACCTTCAAAACATGCTCCGTGCGAAGGGCAATGGCCTTTATAATCATCGCCGGGAACACGGGACATAATTAAATGCCCTGCTTCGGGGTGTAACATTCCGTGAACAGGTTTTCCGCCTGAAATCGCTCCCATTCCTACGCCCATTCCGATTTTGAGATAAACAGCGTCAAGAAGTCCTTTTGCGCTTCCCCAAGTGGCCTCGCCCAAAAGCGCGCAGTTTACGTTCAAGTCAAAACCCATAGGAATATCGCCGAGAGCTTCTTTTAAGGTCTTTAACATCGGGAAATCACGCCACGCGATTTTCGGGGTATTGAGGATATTTCCGTAAGTTTTCGAGCCTTCTCTGACATCGACAGGGCCGAAGCATGAAATTCCGAGTGCTTGAATTTTTTCATCATCGGGTAATGACGGGTCAATTTTAGCCTTGAAATATTCAATAACTTTCGGCATTGTTTCATCAGGCGTTGAAGTCGGGATAACGACCTGATCTAAAACTTGTCCGTTTTCGTTGCCGACAGCGCAAATAAATTTAGTACCGCCGGCATCTAATGCTCCATATAACATGTTAGCTAAATAACCTCCCAAAAAATCCTTTCGGTTTAGCGTCTAAGACGGGTCTCGCCGCTGAGGATTGAGTTTGCTTATTATCGTTCTCTTTCTTAAATTTTGAAAGATCCGTGTTTCTAATTCTATCTCTTAAGGGCAAAACGCTCTTAGGATTTACAGAAAGTTCATCAACGCCCCACTTCAAAAATTCTTCCGTGAGTTCGGGGTCTGCACCGAGTTCGCCGCAAATTCCGACCCAAGTATTGTGGCGGTGTCCGGCCTCGATAGTCTCGCGGATTAATCTCAAGACAGCAGGGTGATGAGTGTCTGCAAATTTTTCAAGATTTGCGCTCTGTCTGTCGATAGCGCAGGTGTATTGCGTCAAGTCGTTAGTACCGAGCGAGAAAAAGTCAACTTCTTCAGCTAAATCATCAGCACATAACGCTGCCGCCGGAGTTTCAATCATAATTCCGATTTCATACTTTCCGATTTTAACACCTTCGGACTCAAGTTCTTTTTTGCATTCGTCAAGAATTGCTTTAGCTTCTTGAACTTCCCACTTGCTTATAATCATCGGGAACATTATACCTAAATTTCCAAATGCTGAAGCCCGAAGCAAAGCTCTAAGCTGACGTTTGAAAAAGTCCTTGCGCGTCAGACAAATTCTAATCGCTCTAAATCCTAACGCCGGATTTTCTTCTTTGTCAAGATTCATGTAGTCAATAGTCTTATCTGCGCCGATGTCGCAAGTTCTAATTACAATCAAACGCGGCGAGAGAGCTTCAAGAACTTTTTTATAGGCTTGGAACTGTTCTTCTTCGGTCGGGTCAGTTTTGCTGTCGAGATAGACAAATTCACTTCTGAAAAGTCCGACACCTTCAGCATCGTTTTCAATGACGGAATTAATATCTTTAGGGCCGCCGATATTCGCGTAAAGTCTTACTTTGTAACCGTCTTTAGTTTCAGTCGGCTTGCCTTTAAGCTCCTGAAGTTTAGCTTCTTTGGCTTTGTCTTCGTTCTGCTTTGCTGTAAGTTCGTCAATAATTTTCTGTTCGGGTTCGATATAAATGCAGGAGTTATAGCCGTCAAGGATTGCAAATTTTCCGTCCCAGTCATCGGCTATTTCGTGGCATTGAATTAACGTAGGCCAGTTCATACTGCGGGCTAAAATTGCTGTGTGGCTGTTTGAACTTCCCTGACGGGTAACGAGGCCAAGCAGTAAAGATTTGTCGAGTTTTACAGTTTCTGACGGAGCTAAATCTTCAGCGACTAAGATAGCGGGTTCAGTGCCTTGTAAATTTGCGCTGTCAGCACCGAATAAAACATCGAGCATAGAATTTTTGAGATCGATAACGTCCGCGCTTCTTGCCTTAAAATATTCGTCGTCCATATTTCTAAAAATTTCAGCGGCGGCTTCAAAACCGTCCCGGACTGCGAACTCTGCGGTATGTCCTTCGGCCATCATTTCTTTGCATGAGTCGATTAAATCTTCGTCATCGAGCATCATGGCGTGGGCTTCAAAAATTCCGGCGGTTTCGTCGTGTCCTTCGGCCATTTCTTTTTCGTAGAGGGCGTTTTGTTCTTCCTGAACTTTTACGCGTGCGGACTCGAATCTTTCAAGTTCTGCGGCTATGTCGCTGACGAGTTCTTCATTAATTTCATAGACGGGAGCTTTGTAGATTTTGATTTTGCCGATAGCGATCCCGTTTACGATTTTCGTGCCTTTGAAGACCTGCATTAAAAATTCTCCTTGAGGAATTTTTCGATAGCAGCGGCACAGGCTTCCTCGTCTTCGCCTTCAACGCGGACAGTAACTTCATCGCCCTGTTTGATTCCCATTCCCATGAGTTTCATGAGGGCAGTAGCTTTTGCGCTTTTGTCGCCTTTGATGAAAGTCGCGGTACTCTTGAAATTCTTAGCTTCTTTGACTAAAAGTCCTGCGGGGCGTGCGTGGATACCTACCGGATCGGTTATGACGTAAGTAAATTCTTTCATGTGTCTACAAACTTCCTTTCTAAAATTATTGAATTAAAATTTTCCATAAAAAATTATGGCATAGTTAATCAAATTATAATATATATGAAAAATTTTTGTGTTATAATCCTTACATGAAAAAATTTTCACGGTTATAAGCAAGGGAAATTATTTTTTATTATTACATTTATTACTACAAAACCGCGCTTCCTTTTTTTAATCATCAATATTCGCGAGCCTCTCAAAAAAAATTTTTGATTCGTTCGTAAGACTTCATAAAAAAATTTTCACTTGACGCAAATTAAACACTCGTGTAAAATGCTTCAAGTTTACATCGGGCCTATAGCTCAAGTGGTTAGAGCCACCGGCTCATAACCGGAAGGTTCCTGGTTCGAGTCCAGGTGGGCCCACCAATTTTTTGAAATGTACCTTTTAACTTACATAAAATCGCTCGCTATTCTCAAGTTATGCCTCCAAACTTCACCTGTACTTAAGCTGACGGACGCAGATTTAACATCGTTATTTTGGGTTGGATTACTTTTATTTTTTAAGTCTGATTTTAATCCGGCTTTATTTTTTAGTAAGATTCAGTATAAAATTAAAACATGAAAAAAATTAAGGAACGTTTAGATAAATTATTGCCTGAACTTGGCCTTGTTGATACACGGAATAAAGCTCAGGCTTTAATTATGGCCGGAAAAGTCAGAGTTAATGATCAAGTCGTAACTAAGGCCGGAGCAATGTTTGAAAGAACGCCGGAATTAAATATAACTTTAGACGAGATTTCACGCTGGGCAGGACGGGGCGCGAAAAAATTACTGCGGGCCTTTGAAGTTTTTAATCTTGATGTAAAAGATAAAATCTGCGCTGATTTCGGTGCTTCAACAGGCGGCTTCACTGATGTTTTATTAGAAAACGGAGCAAAAAAAGTTTATGCGATTGATGTAGGCTACGGCCAATTAATTTGGAGGCTCGCCAATGATAATAGAGTAGTCGTCATGGACAGAACTAACGCAAGATATTTAACACGGGAAAATTTCCCTGACGAAATTAATTTTGCAAGCTGCGATGTTTCTTTTATATCGTTAAAATTAATTCTGCCGGTCATTGATGAAATTTTAGAAGATAAAGGCCAAGCCGTAGTTTTAATTAAACCTCAATTTGAAGCAGGACGCGAAAAAATTTCCGGCGGCGTAATCCGCGACAAAAAAATTCATGCCGAAGTCTTAGAAAATATAACGGATTTTATTAAAAACGAAACAAAATTTTTTATAGCAGGATTAACTCATTCGCCTATTCGCGGCGCGGAGGGCAATACGGAATTTCTTTGTTACTTGACTCACGAGGAAATAAATTTTAATTTTGATATTAATGATATAGTAGATAAGGCTCACGAAAATTTTGAAGGGAATAAGAATTAAAAAATGAATCAAAGAGAATTTCTTTATCTTTGCGCACGGGGCAGTGAATATGACATTGAAAACGCGATAAAACACGGTGCGAGCGTAAACCGCCGTGCAAAATATCAGGGAGTTACAGTGGCTCCTTTATTCGTTGCCGTAATGGAAAAAAATTACGGTGCAATAAAAGTTTTACTCAACCATAAAGCCCAAAATTTTCCCGCGTTTATGGCAGCTATGATTATGGAAGATATTAGAATGTTGAAACTTTTAGTTGACGTTTACGGCGCAAATGTTGACAGCAAAGACAGCCGGAACAGAACGCCGCTTTTATGCGCGATTTCTGCTAATAAAGGTGAACTTGTAAGATGCCTCGTTGAACTCGGAGCGGACGTTAATATGCGGGTCGGAAACGGTTATAATACTTTAACTTACGCTGTTTTTATGTTAGATATGGAAGCAGAGCCGGACTACAGCATCGTAGAAACTTTAATGTTAGCCGGAGCAGATTATCGTGAAGCAATGCTGACGGCAATAGAAACTAATGATTTGAAATTAGCTCAGATTTTAATTAATCACGGTGCGGACGTAAATCAGCCCTGCACTATGAAACAAAGTCCGCTTTCACTTGCGATATTAAATATTCAAAAATCGGGTGAAAAAGCTCTGAAAATGATTAAATTTTTTATTGAGAACGGAGCGAACGTCAACGAAATTTTAGATTTATCTCACGATGAAGAAGATGATGAAGATTTACCGCCGATTTTTACGGCGAATGTTAACGTAGCAATCTCAATGGAATCGCCGGAATGTCTTGAACTTTTACTGCAAAACGGAGCTGACCCGAACTTCATAGACTCAAAAGGCCGCACGCCTTTAATGTACGCTGTTTTAACGGGGCTTTCAATGGTTAATTCTTTATTAGTTCACGGAGCAGACCCGAATTTTCGCGACTTGGACGGGCGTACGCCTTTGACTTTGGCTGTGATTGACAGCAATGTTGAAGACGGAGTTGTTGAGATTTTATTAGAAAACGGAGCAGACCCGAATATTCGTGATAAATCGGGCTTTACGCCTTTAACGTGGGCGGTGAACGACCGGGACAGAAGCCCGGAGATTTTTATATCATCTTTGATAAGGACAGGAGCAATTTGTTCAGAAAAGGGCGCGGATTTATATTCTCTTGCAGTTTTATTTAACGTTCTGCGCAGAGAAATTCAGCTTGAAACGATAAAAATTTTAGTTAATCATGGAGCCGATGTTAATATTCCTGATAAAAAAGGCGTTACGGCACTTGCTTGGGCAATTATGAATTTTGATGATGAGATTATAGAAATTCTAAAAGGAGCAGCGGAGTTAAACTCACCGGCTTAATCTTCGCTGCTGTCGTCTTCTAAAATTTCGCCTCTGAACTCGCCCATTCTGCAAAGACTTTTAATCTTGCAAAATTTACAAGAATCCGATTGATATTCCGGCGCAAATTTTCCCGCGTTCAAAACTTCTGCAGCGCAACTCATAGCATATTCGCCCTCATCGACACGATCTTTAATTGAGGGTTTGAATTTTGAGGATTTATATTGCGAGAAAATTTCCCAAATTTCCGGATAGTCTTCTGAATTTAATATGCTTCCTGAAATTTTCCCGTCTTCGAGCCCTAAAATATAAACGCCGCATAATTTAGTGTCGTAATTTTCCGTAAATAATGCCGCGTAAACTGAAAGCTGAAGACCGCAGGCAAATTTTTCGCGTTGTTCTGTGTTCCATTCATAATTTTGAATTTTCGTCATAGAATTTTCAGAACGTTCGCCGATGCCCTCTTTATAATCAGCAATGAAAGCAATTTTTCCGCCGTTAGGGTCGCGTAAAATTTCAATTCTGTCGCACTGTCCTAAAAATTTTATATTATTTTTTTCTGAGTTAAGATAGGCTTCTTCTTCCAATAAAATTTTTTCATGGACATAACCTGCAGCGTGTAAATTTTCTAAAATTTCATTTTGAATTTTAGCTAAACGTTCAACGCGGAATTTAATCCCGTCTAATTTTCGTTTTAATCTGAAATCTTTAACGAGGCGCGAAAAATTTTTATAGTCATCGTTTAATTCTTGAGAGTCCGTTAAAATTTTCCACTCGTCGAGAGCAATTTTATAAAAAATCTGTTTAACATCAGTTCTATAACGTCGCCAGACTCTTTCCCAAAATTTATGAAGCATAACGCCCCATTCAACAGGCGAAGTTATATCCGTGTCGCGCTGATATAAATTTGCTCCTTTTTCCTGCCACCATAAGAACGGACAGCTTAATAATTTATGAATATCGCTTGCTCCTACGAAATTAACTTTTTTGAAAATTACGGGAGGTTTGCGCGAAATTTTTTCCGCCGGGTCTATGTCATCAAATATAAAACCGTCAGAGCCTAACAAAATTTTTATGCTGTCAGGTTCGCTCGGAATAATTTTCCAAGTGTCTTTCATGTTTTCGCGGAATTTTTCAAAAAACGGAGATTCAGAAAGCGGGCGGCCTTCTTCGTCAAGAACAGGACGTGAAATTATCGTGCGCTGTTCACCGACCTGAATTAAACGCCTGAATAAAGCTTCATGTTGATCCGCCTTAGCCTTAGCGTTAGGAAGAGCCTTTAATTTTTCGCGTTCAGCTTCGCCGAGCAGAGGGGAAGAATTTATTTTTGCCGACCAAGTTTTTTGAGTTACTCCCGTCATTATCCAGACAGGAAATTTTGACAAGACCGGCGGAGTTCCCGTAAAAATTCTCACGGCGTTAGAAATCTGCACGGGCGGCCGTGTATCAGTGTTAGCGCACCAGCGTTCTAAGAAGTCATAAGCTTCATCATTTTTTAATTTATCGTTTTGAACTATTCCCAAGTCCGGCAGTAATTCATTAAGAGCCAAAACTTTTGTGCCTATAGTTTCGATTGCGCTGGCTGTATTTCTTATAGTGTCGTCAAGTTCAGGAAGAGCGGCAATATCTTTTGAAGAAAATCTATCGAGCCATAAATTTTCAGTTGTCAAAAATTCATAAAAAGCCGACATAATTTTTTCAGGCTTCGAGTCTTTAGCCATGACATCGCGAAAAATTTTTATAGATTTTATAGCGAGTAAAGCAGTTTTGAAAATTTCTTCACCGCCGTTTTCAATCATTGAAGTTAAAAAGTCCTGCCAGCTGTCAAGACCTGTACAGCCTGCCTTATAAGCCCTCATTACGGGGAATTTATTTCCTGCGAAACACGGCTGAGTTAATAACATTGCAGTTTCGTAAGCAGGAAAACCGCGCGAATTAAGATGACGGACTGCGCTTAAAATTTTTCCGGGCAAAGTTAAATTTATTCTTATCCCCGAAGAAAAATCATAAGGAACTCCGTAACGTTCAAAGGCTTCAGCAAAGGCCGCTTCTCTTCCGCGTTCAATCATGATGCCTATATCGTCAAAATTTTTTTCTGATGATAAAGCTAATTTTCTTGCTATAACTTCCGGCTCTAAACCGGGTTCGGCAACGCAAAGTTCTTCAATTTGTCCGACAGATTTTAACGGCGCGGAATATTTTTTATAAATTTGATAATGAACATCGTGAAAACCGTATAAATTTGTTTCAGGCTTCAAAATAAAAACATTTTTACACCGGTCTTGAAGTGCTGAGACTAATTGATGCTGTGCTCCGGTGAACGATAAAAATCCCACGAAGACTAAAACAAACTCGCGTCCCCAAGATTGATTTTTTTTAATTTCTTCAAGGGCTTCAGAATAAATTTCCGCGCTGTCGAGCAAATTATAATTGTTGAGATACTCAAGATATTTTTCATAAACACGCGGCAAAAGAAACTCCGAAGCGTTATTGCTCTCGGGATTAAATTCAAGCTGTTTAGCCTCTACGGCTTCGTTTAATAATTCGCGTATGTCCCGTGAAATTATGCTTAAAAATCCCGCGCGTGTTAAGCCCGGAAGTTCTTGAACTTTTTCGGGATATTCGGCCAAGACGCTTTTAAGGATCGAATCTAAAATCAATAAATGATCCGGCGGCGATAAAACTCTTTTTCGGGTTACTCGTCCGGCAGTGCAAACGTCTTTATAAATTTCGTCCCAAGTCCATAAATCTTCGCTCGAAATTTTTTTATCTGGCTGCCAAATTTTGTCATTTTGAGACGGAACGACATAACGGACGCAGGATAAATCTGAAAAATCTCCGGGAAAATCTTTTTTGATTTTTTCAAGAAGTCCCGAAATTTCAGAGACGTAATTGTAGGCAAATATATTAATGCCCATGAAATTTTATTCCTGAGTTTCAGATTTAGGCTGAGATTTTTCCTGTTTAGCGGCGGCGATTTTTATAAACTCGCTCATGAGCCTGAAATCGTCCTGACGCAATTTTTTACCGGCCTTAAATTTTTTCCAGTCTTCAAATAAGTTTCTTTTTCTTAAAAAATTTACGTGCGCAGTGTAAATAGTTTCGCGCCAAAGGTCGCTGAATGATTTTGTGTTATCGGGCATAAAATTTTCACTCCTATAAATTTTGCATGGATTTTATTTTTATTTTTCACATGCCATTATAAGCGATACCCCGACATTAAATCTATTTTTTCTCAAATAAAATTTTTCCGACGCAAAAATTTTCGCTAAAATTGCGTTTAAGAAAGGAGTAACAGAGCTGGTATCGAGATCGGTTTTATTATCGTGAAATTTATTTTTGAAAATCCTGATAATTTTAGTAACAGGATAAAACAGCGTGTTAAAAAAAGAATGATTTATGATTTTTAGTCCGGACTTGTCGACTTTTTCTAAAAGTTCTTTTTCTTCGTAGCGCCTGAAATGATGATTTAATTCATCGTGATGACTCCAGAGGCTCATTAAAGCCGGGACAGTGATAATTAATTTTCCGTTAGTTTTTAATAAATTTCGGAGAGTTTTTAGGGCTTCTATGTCGTTTTCAACGTGTTCGATAACGTCTGCGGCAAAAATAAAATCGAAAAAATTATTTTCGTAAGGAACGCTGTCAGGAAGCGAACCTACAGAAATTTTTACCCCCCCCCCTTTGAATCGAAAAGAGAACGGCAGTAATTCACGGCTTCAGGCGCAAGATCCATGCCGTAAACTTCGCCCCAATGCGCTAACTCGCTGAGCAAAAAGCCCATTCCGCACCCTACGTCAAGAATTTTATTTTGCGGGTCTTTTTTGAAAGCCGCTTGATGTTCAGCGTAGTCGATAATAATTTCTCGTTTGCCCCTGAACCACCAGTGTTTATTTTGCTGCTGCCGTAGTTCTTCATACATAATTTTTTCCATGACTAATTTTTTTCGAGCCTCCTAAGTTTTGCATGAATTTATTTTTCACATGCCATTATAAGCGATACCCCGACATTAAATCTATTTTTTCTCAAGTAAAATATGTGATAAAATTTTTCAGGCCGTAAATTAATTTTCATTGTTAGGGAGGAAATTAAACATTATGAAAAAGATTTTAATATCCGCAGTTCTTATTTTGGCTATGGCTTCATGCGCATTCGGTGCTGCTTTCAAAATCGGAGGCACAGGCCCTCTCACGGGCGGCGCGGCTATCTACGGAAACGCTGCTAAATACGGCGCAGAAATCGCAGTAGCTGAGATTAACGCTATGGGCGGTATTCAGTTTGAACTCCGTTACGAGGACGACACTCACGACGCTGAAAAGGCCGTTAACGCTTACAACGCTCTCAAGGACTGGGGAATGCAGATTTCTTTAGGCTCAGTAACTTCAAAACCAGCAGAAGCTACAGCAGCCGAAAATTTTGCGGACAGAATTTTTGCTCTTACTCCGTCAGCTTCATCAGCAGCTGTAACTGAAGGCAAAGACAATGTCTTCCAGATGTGCTTCGTTGACCCCAATCAGGGCACAGCAAGCGCACAGTATATCGGCCAAAAAGGTTTAGGAAAGAAAATCGCTATTATTTGGAAAAATGACGACGTTTATTCAAAAGGCGTTTATGATACTTTTATAGAGAACGCTCCTAAATACGGTCTTGAAATCGTCAGCGATATGACTTTTGCAGACGGCAACGACACAGATTTTTCCGTTCAGCTTACAGACGCTAAGAACAAAGGCGCGGAACTCGTTTTCCTTCCGATGTATTACCAGCCCGCGAGTTTAATTTTTGCTCAGGCCGCCGCCATGGGCTACGCTCCTAAATGGTTCGGAATTGACGGAATGGACGGAATTTTAACGATGGAAGGCTTTGACAAATCACTCGCTGAAGGCGTTATGCTTTTAACACCGTTCAACGCTGATGCTAAAGACGAAAGAACTCAGAAATTTGTTGAGGCTTACAAAGCAAAACACAACGAAATTCCTAACCAGTTCGCGGCAGACGGTTATGACTGCGTTTATGCTTACAAAGAGGCTCTCGAACTTGCAAAGGCTACTCCCGATATGGACGCTGAAACTCTTTGCTCTAAGATGATTGAACAATTCACAACGATGACATTCAACGGTTTAACCGGCGAAAATGTCAAGTGGAGTGCCAAGGGCGAAGTTACAAAAGACCCCAAAGGTATGATCATTAAAGACGGTGCTTACGTCGGACTTGACTAATTACAATTAGGAGTTAGGAGTTAGGAAGTAGGAGTTAAAACTAATTCGGAATTAGAAATAAAAAAACTCCTCATTCCTCACTTCTCACTCCTTACTAATTAAAGCAGTCTGGGAAACGCGGCCTTAAAATCTCAGACTGTTTTTTAATATAAAGGAGCTATAAAATTTCAATGATATTTTTGAATTTTTTAATCAGCGGAATAAGTCTCGGCAGTATTTACGCTATTATCGCATTAGGCTATACAATGGTATACGGCATTGCGAAAATGCTGAATTTTGCTCACGGCGATGTAATAATGGTAGGGGCTTACGTCTGTTTTTATGCTATATCGCGCTACGAATTAAATCCTTTTTTAGGTGTAATTCTTGCAATGTTACTCTGCACTTTTCTTGGTATTATAGTTGAGCGTCTTGCTTATAAACCTTTGAGGCAGGCTCCGTCTTTGGCTGTATTAATCACGGCAATCGGTATGAGTTATTTTCTGCAGAATACCGCGCTTTTATTATGGTCGTCAAATCCAAAAGTTTTCCCGTCTATTATAGGTCGCGGAGCATTCAAATTATTTGACGGAGCTCTTTCAGTTTCTCATGTTACGGCTTTAACTATTGCAACTTGTTTAATAATAATGGTAGTGTTATCGCTCTTCATCAGCAAAACTAAACTCGGCAAGGCCATGCGTGCATGTTCAGAAGATAAGGGAGCGGCTCAGTTAATGGGTATAAATGTAAATGCAACTATTTCATTAACTTTTGCGATAGGTTCAGGACTTGCAGCAATAGCAGGAGCTTTGTTGTGCTCAGCTTATCCGACTTTAATGCCTACTACAGGATCATTGCCTGGAATAAAAGCATTTACTGCGGCAGTTTTCGGCGGAATAGGCTCAATTCCCGGAGCATTTTTAGGCGGAATAATGTTAGGAATTATAGAAATTTTCGCAAAGGCTTATATATCGAGCCAACTCTCGGACGCGGTAGTCTTCGGGGTTTTGATAGTAGTTTTACTCGTTAAGCCTTCGGGGCTGCTCGGCAAATATACCCAAGAGAAAGTTTAGAAAGGCAATTAGGAATTAGGAGTGAGGAGTTAGGAGTGAAAAAGAAATATTATGACAATGAAGAGAATAATTAATCTTAAACGTGTCGAGGCACGCAGAATTTATTTAACTTACGGTATAGTAATTTTAGCTTATATAATTTGCCAAACTATGAGCAGCACTAAATTTTTAAGTTCGTCAATGCGCGGAATGTTAGTGCCGATTTGTGCTTATATGGTAATGTCAATTTCATTGAATTTAGTTGTAGGAATTTCCGGCGAATTATCTTTAGGCCACGCGGGTTTTATGTCAATAGGAGCATTTTCCGGCGTTGCAACGGCGATTTTACTGCAAAGTTTAATTCCTTTTGCGCCTGTAAGACTTGCAATAGCTATGATAGTCGCGGCAATTTTCGCGGCATTTGCAGGATTTTTAATTGGTATTCCTGTTCTAAGATTGAAGGGCGATTATCTTGCAATAGTAACGCTTGCGTTCGGTGAAATTATTAAAAGCATACTAAATAATTTTTACATGGGCGTAGACAGCGGCGGTATTCATTTTAGTATGCTCACGGATACAACGAGATTATTAAAAGGCGGAAGATTAATAATTAAAGGCCCTATGGGTATCAGCGGAATACAAAAAATTGCGACTTTCGCTGCCGGATTTATTTTAGTAATGATTGCGTTAATGATAGTGTTTAATCTCGTAAATTCACGTTCGGGACGTGCTTTCATGGCAATTAGAGACGACAGAATAGCGGCAGAAAGTATCGGCCTCGACATTACTAAATATAAAATGATGGCATTTGTAACTTCGGCAGCACTCGCAGGCGCGGCAGGAGCTTTATTCGCTATGAATTACTCAACGATTGTTGCAAATAAATTTGATTTTAATACTTCGATTTTGATTTTAGTTTTCGTAGTTTTAGGCGGTCAAGGAAATATGCTCGGCGGAATTATAGCGGCGGCTGTGCTTACAATTTTGCCTGAAAAACTGCGCCAATTCTCGGATTATAGAATGTTATTGTATGCAATTATTTTAATTGTAATGATGCTTGCAACTAACAACGCTGAAATTCAAAATTTTCTCTCGCGCTTAAATCCTTTCAAACGCAAAGAGGAGGCTGAATAAATCATGGCGAAAAATAAAACTAAATATGTAACAGTACCGTCAACTACTATTTTGCCTGAACGCGATGCAGCAAGAGATCCTGCTCTTAAATGCGTGAATTTAGGCATAACTTTGGGCGGTATCAAAGCCGTTGAAGATTTTAATCTCACAGTCGGACGCACCGAAATTGTAGGTTTAATCGGTCCTAACGGCGCAGGAAAAACTACAGTTTTTAATTTATTGACGAAAGTTTATCAGCCAACGACAGGAACGATTTTACTAAACGGCCGCGATACTCACGGAATGGATACAATGCAGATTAATAAGGCCGGAATTGCAAGAACGTTTCAGAATATTAGATTATTCAAGAACTTAAGCGTTGTTGACAACGTAAAAGCCGCAATGAATAACGACATGAAATACAACATGTTAAGCGCAATTTTAAGACTGCCTAATTACCGCCGTGAAGAACTTGCTGCTCATAGAAGGGCATTGAAATTATTATCAATTTTTGATATGCAGGATATGGCTGACGCAAGGGCAGGCAGTTTGCCTTACGGAGCTCAAAGAAGACTTGAAATAGTCCGTGCTTTAGCGACAAATCCGTCATTATTATTGCTTGACGAGCCTGCTGCAGGAATGAACCCGTCTGAAACTGCCGACTTAATGGACAATATCCGAAAAATTCACGAGATGTTCCAGATCGCAATAATTTTGATTGAGCATGATATGAGCCTCGTTATGAACGTCTGCGAGGGAATTTGCGTTTTAAGTTTCGGCCACGTTATTGCAAAAGGCACGCCCGATGAAATTCAAAATAATCCGGCTGTTATTGAAGCCTATCTCGGAAGAAGTAAAGAAAATATAAATTCTCATGTCGAGGATAATGTAATTAAATCCAGAGTTGAAAATCGGGGGGAGAGTGCTTAAAATGGCTGAAAGTGTCTTAAACGTTGAAAATATTAATGTATATTACGGAAGTATTCACGCTATTAAAGGCATTTCCTTTGAAGTTTTTGACGGCGAAATAGTAACTTTAATCGGTGCTAACGGTGCAGGAAAATCAACAACTCTCAACACTATTTCGGGACTTCTGCACCCTTCAACAGGAAGCATAGCATTTTTAGGCGAGAGTTTAGCTAAAGTTCCGCCTCATAAAATAGTTTATAAGGGATTGGCTCAAGTTCCTGAAGGCCGCAGAGTTTTCGCTCAAATGACGGTTCAGGAAAATTTAGAAATGGGGGCATTTATCCAAAATAATCAAAACGATATAAACGATGATTTAGAGAAAGTTTATTCGTTATTTCCGCGCTTAAAAGAACGAATGAAGCAGACAGCCGGAACTCTTTCAGGCGGTGAGCAGCAGATGCTTGCAATGGGACGAGCCTTGATGAGCAGACCTAAATTATTAATGCTTGACGAGCCTTCAATGGGACTTGCTCCGATTTTAGTTGAGCAGATTTTTGAAATTATTGCGGATTTACACAAGACAGGCGCAACGATTTTATTAGTCGAACAGAACGCCCAAATGGCTTTAAGCATAGCCAACCGCGGCTACGTCATGGAGACCGGAAAAATTGTAACAACAGGAACAGGCAAAGAACTTTTAGAGTCTGAAGCTGTCAGAAAAGCATATTTAGGCGGCTAAAATTTTAATTAGGAATGAGGGATTAGGAATTATTTTTTAATCTCTCATTTTTTATTACGTTAAATTTAAGAAAGGTAAAAGGTATGGAAATACTTACAATTATTTTGCTTGTTATAGTCATAGCTTTGCTTGTTACTCTGTTATTTCGCAAGCCTGCTGCCGATGTAACTTTGAAAGAAACATTAAAAGATTATGATGAAAGACTGCTTCAAAGCATTAACAATGCTGCGTATAATCAGAATAATTCATTGGCTGATATAAAAGTTGCAATCAGCGAGTCTAATCGAAATATGAGCGATAATATTAATAAAAATTTTGCTGATATGATTCGCAAAGATTCTGAGGCTCAAAAAAATTCAAATAACATAATTTCTGAAAATATAGAACGTATGCAGGGAATTTTAGAGACCCGCATGGATTCTTTCAAAAGTGAAGTAAGTGAAACTCTTAAAAATATAAGCGGAAGGCTTGCAGAAACAGTAAAAGAAAATGCTGAAGGCCAAAAGAAAATTAATGATAATCTTTCAGCCAGTCTTGAAAAAATTCATTTACTAACGCAGGAAAAACTCAGCAATATTCAAAAAGATGTAAATGATAAACTTGATGCTTCATTGAATAAACGTCTTGATGAATCTTTTGAAAAAGTTACGACTCAACTCTCGCAGCTTTATAAAAGTCTCGGCGAGCTTGGAAAAATGTCAGACGGCATTGCTAACTTGAACAGAACTTTAACAAACGTCAAAACCAGAGGGACTTGGGGAGAAATTCAGCTTGGCAGCATACTCGAAAATACTATGGAGAAGACGCAATATGGTAGAAATATCAAACTCGATAAAAATTCAAACGAGATAATCGAATTTGCTATTAAAATTCCGGCTAAAGAAAATGACAATGAAGTAATATATCTCCCGATTGATTCTAAATTCCCGCTCGATATTTACAACAAACTCGTAGATGCTTCAATTAAAGGCTCAAAAGAAGATGTTGATAACTGCGCAAAAGAGCTGGAAAACCGTATTAAATCCGAAGCGAAAAAAATCAGTGAGAAGTATATACTTCCTCCGGTTACAACAGATTTTGCAATTATGTTTTTACCGACGGAATCATTATATGCTGAAGTTCTCCGAATTAACGGACTGGCTGAATTTTGCCAAAATGAGTGTCATATAGTTATTTCAGGGCCTACGACAATTACGGCACTTTTGAACAGTCTTAGAGTAGGATTTAATAATCTTGCTCTCAATAAAAAGACCGCGGAAATCGGCGAAATACTTAAAGCCGTCAAAGCGCAATTTAATAAGTTTAATGAACTTATTGATGCTACAGCGAAAAAACTTAATGCCGCTATAAAAAGCACTGATGATCTCAAAAAACGCACCGGACAAATCATAAAAAAAATGAAAGATGTTGGCGAACTCAATACAACAGAGTCTGATAAAACTTTGATGATAGAAGAAATTTCGTATGGAGAAGATTAATCAATAAACAAAATTTTATTTTTTATGATATAATTCTCTTAAGAAAATTTCCCGGCGAGAGTCGGGAATTTATTTTTGCTTTTTAATAGCTGCCGTAAATAATATCTCCTCCGATGAAATTTCTTTCGCATTCGATACACGCCTTTAAGACTGAATATCCTCCGGCTGCAGGGTCAAGGACGAAATCATTTTCGAGAGTTGTCGCGGCTATAAGTCTTTTTTGAAGTTCAACAGGTTTAGCATGTGTGTGAATTTTTTCGGAACTTTCTAATTTTTCCTGCCAAACGTCCGGGATAGCGTGATCAGTCCAACATGCTTTAGCTTTAACGGGCGATTTTTGAAATACGATTAAGTATTCAGATTTTCGCCGCGTTCGGTAGCCCATTCCGATTTTACCTTTATCCCAGACTATCATGTCAACTAAATTCAATTCTGTATCAATGAACCACTCTAAAACGCCTTGACATAAATGAAACTTATCGACCCATAAAAATAAATGCCCGCTCGGTTTTAATATGCGATTGATTTCAAAAATAAATTTTATAATTTTTTCTTCGTCCATTTGTGGAAGACTTGAACGCGCTTTTCCTCGTGATACGCCCTCGTTGCCGTATTTTAGTTTATCTAAAACGCCGCGGTATTGAGGATCAAAAAATGTTACAGCTACACAAGAATCATTAATGGCTTCTAAGAGTTCGAGGCCTTCAATACGATTTTTTGAGTTAATTTTAATTTTACAGTCAATATTTTTGAAAATGCTCATAATATCTCACTATTTACTTTCTTATTCATGTTTTTTATTATATATTATATATTATAGATTTTTCCGCCTGACTTGTACGTTTAATCAAGAAACAAAATTTTATTTTTGTGATATAATTCTCTTAAAGAAAATTCCCGGCGCAAGTCGGAAAATTATTTTTTCCACTCATTTTTCCACTCAAAAATTTTTAATTTTAACTTCTCACTGCAAACTCTCACAAATAAATTAAAAATAAAAATTGAAATTATTTTTTTGCCGGACTCCTCCATAAATTAACGAAACAAAATTTTATTTTTGCTTTTTAATAGCTGCTGTAATAATATCTCCTCCGATAAAATTTTTTTTGCATTCGATATACGCCTTTAAGACTGAATATCCTCTGGCTGCAGGGTCAAGTACGAAATCATTTTCGAGAGTCGTTGCGGTTACTTCTCAAGAAAATAACTGAAGCGTGCGGTATCGTAACGGTCAACTTATTATTTTGAGTGTCGAGGCATCAAGTGCTACCTGCGTTACGTACTAAAAAATTCTGATAATCATTGTGTTATCAGGAGTTGATTGAGTTTCGATAATAAAGAATGTTTCGTTGTCCTCGCTGTCGATTATTGAAAATGAACTGTCCGTAACACGTTTATCAGATTTTCCGTCCTGCTGATTTAAGAAATGTTCGTTCGGGTGCTGAATAATTTTTTCATCTCCAGTGTAATTTTTTCCGAATGCCTAATTAATTAGTGGAATTAATAGTTTTCCACAGTCATTCATTAACGTTCTGAATGCGTCATCGTATGGCATTGAAAATAAATTTTTTTCACTCATAAAATAATTTTGCGCTCCTGATCGTCAGCAACAAGAACTGCCGTAACGACCTTGCGCCCCTCCGTATCATAAGATTTAGAATATTCCCTGTCTTTAATTTGATTTAATCCCTCAGCTTTCATTTTATCAACTTCTGAAGTTTTTGAAGCGAATTTGAACTCAAGGACAACAAGCAAGTTATTGAAACTTATAACTAAGTCGGCTCTACCCTTGAATGTATGAACTTCAGCGTAAGAAATTATCCCTGCGCCCCGTAACAGCATTAAGAATAACGAACGATACCAGAGGTTCGGAAAATCGTCATAAGGAACAGCAGAAATCGCGGTGTTAAATAATTCTACTGTATCTTCAATATCGCCGCTTTCTAATGATCTCCAAAGTTGTGTACCTAGCGTGATATATCGCTTGATGCGATAAATTTCATCGAGGTACATTCGGATTATTGATTTTCTGACTTCTTCGTTGGGATAATCAAGGGTAATAACACCGAATTTATCATCGATTAAAAAGTTTAACAGCTTAAAGTCGGGTTTTATCGTCAAAACAAAATCCATTATAACAACATTTAATTTTCTCTCGTAATTCATTGCGCGTCAGTTTCATTGATTTCGATGATGTATCTAAATATTCAATGAAATTTTCGTCAAGTTCTTCCTGTGTATATCCTACTATATCACCGTATCTTTTCAACATTGATATGTCTGCAAGATTGTTTAATGCGGAGAAAACACTAGTTTTACTGAATTTCGATATTCCTGTTAATAAAACAAAACGTAAATATTCATTGCAACTTTTGAGTGTTGTGTAGAACGAGCGCAGAACTTCACGCATCTTATTAGCCTTTTGCGGCTCATTTATATTATCAAGAATAGGCTTGTCGTATTCATCAACAAGGACGACAACAACTTCTTGAATTTTATATATTTCGTTCAAGAGTTCAATAAACATTCCGTTGAGGTGTTATCCTAATAAAATAGACACGAAAAAAGAAAATTAGAAAGGAGACACAAAATGAGAAATAATTTTTCTAAATATGACGATGAATTTAAGAAAAGTTTTGTAAGTATGTATCAAAACGGGAAAACTCAAACTCAGCTTGTACGAGAGTACGGCATTTCGCACAGCGCTATATCCAGCTGGATTAAGCTGTTTCCGGAAGTTAAAATTGACGATCAAACCGTTATGATTGCAAAGCAAATCAAAGAACTTCAAAAAAGTAATGCTTTGCTTGATAATATTAAAAAAAGCGATTGCCATATTAACGCCTCACTCAAACAACGCTTAGAGGCCGTTCATAAGCTGCGTCATGAGCATAAAATTAAAACTTTATGTAGAGTTTTGAACGTTAACCGCAGTTCTTATTATAAGCATTTTAATTCGCCTGTGTCTAAAAGAGAACTTGAAAATCAGGCTTTAAGGACTAAAATTCTTCGACTTTACAATACTTCTGACAAAAGACTCGGAGTGAAAAAAATGCGTCAACGCCTCAAGGCTGAATATGGCGTAAATATTCGTGCGGGAAGAGTGTACTGCCTTATAAAATCTATGCAGCTGCCTAAAATGTCAACTCATAGAAATATACGCCGCGCGAAGAATTTTAATAGCAATAAAAATGCTGAGAATATACTTGAACGCCGGTTTAATCCGCCGACACCTAATATGGTATGGGTAAGTGATATAACAGTTATTCACACAGTTAAGGATTTATTTTATCTTTGCGTAATAATAGACCTGTTTGCAAGAAAAGTTATAGCATGGAGTGTAACCTCTACTCAGAGTACAAAATTCGTAACCGGGCTTGTATTAAAGGCATGGAATTTAAGAAAAAATCCCAAGTCTGTAATTTTTCATTCAGACAGAGGAATACAGTATACTTCAAAAGAATTTCGACAGTTGCTTGATAGAAAATTGGCTTTAGGCAGTCTTTTTCAGGCCCAGACTGTCCTTATGATAATGCAGCCCGCAGAAGCTTTCTTCAAATTTCTCAAGAAAGAGGAGGTAAACAGGCGAAGATTTTCGCAAATTGAAGAAGTCAAAGAGTCATTATTTTCTTATATTGAGGGTTATAGCTAAAAAACTTAAAAAATGTATATAGTAAAAACACTGAATAATTAA
>CAMVMK010000019.1 GCA_947168585.1 uncultured Fretibacterium sp. | reverse complement strand
GCTTAAATTTAAGTATAGCAATTTTTACCGCTTTTCAAATGTGGTAGCTATAAAAGCCTGAGCAATGAATATAGCGCAAGCACCTAAATATAAAACTGTTCCGTCCATGTTTACAGTCGCTCCCAAAGGAAGAACGAATGAACTTATACCGTCAGAAACTCCGAAATTTTCGCGGACATTGTCAAGAGTTATAGGTAAAGTCCCGGAACTTGAACGTGTTACAAAGGCCGTTATCATTGTTTCTTGAATACCTTTGAAGAACCACATCGGCGAACGATGACAGAAAATTAAAATCATCAGCGAATAAATTATTAAAGCATGAAGGATCGCGCTCGCGTAAACAACAACAATTAATTTTGCAAACGGAGCTAAAATCGCTATTCCGAATTTTACGGTGGTGTCGGCAATTAAAGCAAAAACTCCGAAAGGTGCAAAAGCCATTACAAATCTCGTTACTGAATACATTATCTCGGCAAATTTAGCACAGCCTTCTGAAAATTTTTTACCTGCTTCTCCCGTAACTAAACAGGCAATCCCGATAAAGAACGAGAAAACTATAATTTGAAGCATATTAGCGTCAGCCATTGAAGATATAGGATTATTCGGGAAAATATCTAAAATTATATCCGCAACAGGCACGGCTCCCTCAATATTTGCTGCGTCAAGATTTTTAGGAATTGACATCAAAACTCCCGGCCTGAAGAAATTTGCGGCGGCCATTCCTATCGCTAAGGCTATTAAAGTCGTGCTGAGATAAAGCGATAAAGTTTTCAAACCTACTCTTTTAAGAGTTCGAGGGTCGTCAACAGAACCGAGACCGGCAACAAGCGAAGAAAAAACTAACGGAATTATCAACATCATCAACAGACGCAGGAAAATTTTTCCTGAAAGTTCTATGAAAGGCATAACATAATCGCTTACAACCGGAGAACTATCCATGAAAGGCCCGATGATAAATCCGAATAAAATTCCAAGAACAAAACCGATTAGAATTTTAACGAGCAAGCCCGAATTTTTTTTCCGTTTCGGTGTTTTCACGTAATTAATAGGCATATTAAAAAATTCATCTCCTGAAAAAATAAAAATTTTTTCTCTAATTATTTATTATTCTACACAAAAAAAGACAGCCCTCAAAATTTTTAAGAGCCGCCTATTTTATTAAAAATTATTTTTTTACTTCCTGTTTAATTTGTAAGTTCATCGCCCTCGCTTGAAGCAACTACAGCACAGACTGCCGTATCGCCTACAACGTTTAAGCAGGTTCGGGCAGCGTCAAGAATTACATCAATTCCTGCAACTAATGCAATGCCTTCAATAGGAAGTCCGACACTCGTTAATACCATCGTGAGCATTATCAAGCCCGCGCCGGGTACTCCTGCAGTCCCGATTGAAGCTAATGTCGCCGTTGCTACAATTCCGATCTGCATATTAAGAGTTAAAGGCACGTTGAAAGCCTGAGCAACAAACAAAGCGCAGACACCCTGATATAACGCCGTGCCGTCCATGTTAATCGTTGCGCCTAAAGGCAGAACGAACGAGCTCACGCCTTCGGAAACTCCTAAATTTTCGCGGACGTTTTCCATTGTTATCGGTAAAGTTCCTGAACTTGAACGTGTAACAAAAGCTGTAATTCCGGCCTCGCGTACTCCTCTGAAATACCAGAAAGGCGAACGCTTGCAGAACATCGCTATCATTCCTGAATAAACTAAAACGGCGTGAATAATACAGCCGATATAAACTGCGGCTATAACTTTAGCGAACGGAGCAAGAATAGCAATTCCGAATTTGGCCGCCGTTCCCGTGATTAAAGCAAAGACACCGTAAGGAGCAAAATTCATGACAACGTGAACGACTTGATACATGACATCAGCAACACCCTCGAAGAAATCAGAAATTTTCTTGCCTTTCTCTCCGGCCATAATGCAGGCAACTCCGAAGAATAAAGCAAAAACTATAATCTGAAGCATATTAGCGTTTACCATTGAAGCTAAAGGATTGCTCGGGAAAATATCAAGAATTACATCAGCAATGGGCTTAGACTCACGGGCTGTCGCGCTTAATCCGCCGGGAATGTTCATGCCGATACCGGGCTGGAATAAATTTCCGCACGCAAGTCCTAAGACAATAGCTACAGCTGTCGTTATGAGATAAAGAGCCAAAGTTTTTACGCCGATCCTGCCGAGTTTATGAATATCGCCGACTGAAGCAGCTCCGGCAACAAGCGAAGCAAAAACTAACGGAACTATTAACATCATTAACAGACGCAGGAAAATTTTTCCGATTAAATCAATGAACGGCATAACATAATTTCCAAGAACGGGCGATGTAGGAACAACAGGACCGACAGCAAAACCGAAAATTATTCCAATTAGGAAACCTATCGAAATTTTCAGCAATAAAGAAATGCGCTTTTTCTCTGCCATAAAAATTCATCTCCTTAAACTAATAAAAATTTTCTATAATTTTATCATGCAAAAAAAATCAGCTCTAAAAATTTTTAATATTTCAAGATGGGATATAATTAAAAAATTAAATAAATCCTAATAAAGTTCTTAATATAGAAAAAATATTTTTGCCACAACATTTGCCACAACAAAAATCCTAAAATTTTTCAGTAATCATAATTTTTTTCAGATAGAAATTTCAAAATAAAAATCACGGAAAAAATTTTTACATTTAGCGGCGCAAAGCAGGGAAAAATATTATGTAGTGCGTTAAACGAAAAAACTATAAATATTCTTCCATAACGCACTACGAGAATTTTTTACTAAAATATTTTATTAACCGCCGTAAGTTAATTTTACGATTGCCGTAGTTACAGGCGGACAAAACGTCAATAATAATAACAACGCAACGAGCAGCAAATAGAACGGGATTGCTTCTTTCATGAAAGTTTTTGTCTTACATCCTGTTACTGAGCACGTTACAAACATTAGCGTTCCCATAGGAGGCGATAAAGCTCCGATAGCGTTATTGAAAATATAAATCATTGCGAATTGAATTTCGTCAATGCCGTACTGTTTTGCTATCGGTGCAAGCAGAGGAACTAAAACTATCATCGTAGCGTTGCCCTCGATAAACATTCCGACTATTAAAACAAAAATATTCACCGCGATTAAAAACGCATATTTATTCGGGCATATTGAAACTATAAACTCCGTAAGCTGCTGAGGTATTCTTTCTTTCGTCAAAACCCAAGAAAACACTGAAGCCGCTGAAACTATTAACATAATTCCGCCGGTCGTGCATACTGTTTCTTTGCAGGCCTGCAAAATTCCTTTGAAGCTTAGTTCTCTATAAATCAAACCTAAAACTATAGCGTATAAAATTGCTATCGCTCCGGCTTCTGTCGCCGTGAAAACTCCGAGCCTTATTCCTCCGATTATTATTATCGGCAGGCACAAAGGCAATAACGCAGGTCTTAAATGTCCCCAAAATTCTTTGCCGGATAATTTAGTTTTTCGGATCGGAAGATAGCCGCGCTTTTTAGAAATAAAATGAACTAAAATCATCATAGCTATACACAGCGAACCTCCGACTGTAATTCCCGACATAAATAATTTTCCGATTGAAACGTCAGCTATACAGCCGTATAAAATCATAGCTATTCCGGGCGGTATTAACGGCGTTATCATTGCTGAAGCTGCTGTAACAACCGAGCTGAATTCTTTTGAAAAGCCCTGCTTCTCCATTTCCGGCACTAACATTTTAGCTTCCATTGCCGCGTCCGCTAAGTTCGAGCCTGAAAGTCCCCCCATTAATGTCGATAATAAAACATTGACTTGAGCCAATCCGCCGGGCATACGTCCCGTAATTGCCGAACAGAAATTCATAATCCTATTCGTAACGCCGGAATAATTCATGAAAGTTCCTGCGCAGACAAAAAACGGAATTGCTAAAAGAGACGGATTTTCCGTGCCGATTACTGACCGCTGTCCGAAAATAATTTGATTTATCCCGGGATTAAACAGGAAATAAATTAATGAGCCGCCGAAAACTGAAACAAATACAGGAACTTTTAAGAATAAAAGCACCATCATAGCCGCTGCTGAAATTCCTAAAACTGTATTCGTTCCCCACTGCTTGCCTAAAGTTTCAAGATAAGGCTTTACCCATTGAATATTTACGCCGATTAATAAAGTTAAAGCCGCAAGAACTATAAAAATATACGGAAGTTTTAAGACCCTCAATAAAACCGCAAGAGCAACAGCTCCGATTATGCTTAAAATTAATGCTGTAGTCATTAGTCTTCCGCCTCCTCATCTTTTCTTTCGGGCATTTCGATTGACTTCACGAAAAGCGGCGCGTATCTTGAAACAAAATAACTGATTATCATCAATCCGCAGCCGTAAGGAGCAACGCCGTAAATATAAGTGTAAGGTATTCTCAAAATCGGCGTGGGTCTTCCTGAACGTCCGAAAACCTGAGCAACATAAGCCTGCGATTTTACAAGCAGAAAAACTAAAACGAACAGAACTATTAAATCAATAACATAGCCCATAAATCTTTGAAGTTTTTCCGGCAAAGCATCGATTAACATTTCGATAGCTACGTGGCTTCCAGTCCTGAAAGCTACGCTCGCTCCCATGTAAATCAGCCAGACTTGACAGAAAGCGCAGATTTCTTCCTGCCATAAAATCGGGTCTTTCATTACGTAACGCTTGAAAACTCCCGCACTCGTTACGAGGGTCAAGATTATCAAAGCTATTGCCGCAATGATTAAATCAAGATTACATAAAGTCTTGACTAAAGGGTTAGGCCTTTTCAATATTAACCACCTCTTTAAGAAATTTTTATTTTGGGAAAAACTTAGTTAATATTTTAATATTTTTTTGAAAAAATTTCTTCTATAATTATAAAATATGTTTTAAGTTAGAGAGGGAAAATTTTTTTATTCTATGAGAAATATAAATAAATTTACGCTGATTTTATTTGCCTTAACTTTTTTTATTACAGATATTGCGGGCGGCGCGGACGAAAATTTAATTTTGAATTCTTCCGGCGTTCCTAATAGAAAAATATCTGTCGACCCTACACGTCAAAGCGAGGGCTTTTCCGCCGTTCTTTATGATAACACTAAAGGTCTTCCGACTTCTGAAGCAAACGCTATAGCCGAAACAAGCGAGGGTTTTATATGGATCGGAAGCTACGGAGGTTTAACACGCTATGACGGAAATACTTTTGAGCGTGTATCTTCAAACACGGGAATAGGCAGCGTAAAAAGTTTATATTTAGACAGCCTCGACGGTTTATGGATCGGAACAGGCGACTCTGGACTGTTTCTATTTAAGCGCGATGAAGTTAAACACTGGAATAAATCTGAAGGCTTGAAATCTTCGAGCGTTATAGCAATCGCTGAAGATAATAATAGAATAATTTACGCCGCTACAACTTCCGGAATAGTAATGATAGACCGGGAAATGAATTTGACGGACATTAAAGACGAAAGACTAAGCGAGGTTTATATCCGCGATATTCGTTTAGGCCAAGACGGATTAATTTACGGGCTTACCCAGACCGGCGATTTATTTACGTTAAAGAACGGAAAAGTTTTTGATTTTTTGAGCCAGAAAGACTGCAAAGTTAAAAGAATAATCAGTATCATGCCCGACCCTAAACACCCGGGTGAAGTTTATTTAGGGACAGAAAAATCTGACGTTTATTACGGAAGCATTAAAAATAATTTCGATAATTTAAGTATCCGCGACATTTCGCCTTTATCTTACATAGAAAAATTTGAATATATCGACGGAAAAATTTGGATCTGTGCAGGCAATGGCATAGGCTATATAGACTCTAAGGGCTTCCATAAAATCGAAGATATTCCTATGGAAAATTCTATCGGCCACGTTATGACTGACTACGAGGGAAATTTGTGGTTCACTTCGAGCCGTCAGGGAATAATGAAGATCGTACCTAATCAATTTGTAAATTTGTACGAACATTATAATTTACCCTCAGCTGTCGTTAATTCGACTTGTATGTTAGATAAAAGATTATTTATAGCTACAGATTCCGGGCTTACTGTTCTTGAAAACGAAAAAAAAATTGAATCTCTGCCGTTAATTAAAGCCGAAACTGCTTCGGGAGTTGATTTAGAGACAAGAGATTTAATCGACTATTTGAAAGGCGTTAGAATACGCTCAATAATCCGCGACAGTAAAGGACGTCTATGGATTTCAACATGGAGAAAATACGGTCTTTTGCGCTATGATCACGATAAAGCCGAATTATTAAGTTTTACTACAAAAGACGGGCTTTTTTCTGAAAGAGTCAGAGTTGTTAATGAACTTGAAAACGGCTCAATGATTGCTGCGGTTACCGGCGGAGTTCATATCATTGAGGGCGACAAAATTATAAAAAGCTACGGAGCTGAATTTGACATCGACAACACCGAAATTTTAACGGTCTGCGAGGGCTTCAATCATGATTATATTCTTGGTTCTGACGGCGGAGGAATTTATATTTTAGGAAAAAACGGCACGAAAAAAATAAGTTCCGGAGAGGGCTTAACTTCGGATATAGTCATGAGAGTTAAACGTTCGAGAAATAAAAAAATTTATTGGATCGTTACGAGCAATTCTATAGCTTTCATGGACGAAAATTATAAATTAACGACAATAAAAAATTTTCCTTACTTAAATAATTATGATATTTATGAAAATTCTTCAGGCCAAGCATGGATTTTATCAAGCGACGGGCTTTATGTTATTGCTGTCGATGATTTAATTAAAAATGAACATATTGAGCCTGTTCATTACGGAATTTATAACGGACTTTCCTGCGTCCCTACTGCTAACGCTTACAGCGAACTCACAGACAACGGCGAACTTTATATTGCAGGTTTGACGGGCGTAGTAAAGGATAATATCGACAAAAATTCCAGGAATATTTCTAACTTAAAAGTCTCCGTGCCTTTCATTGATATTGACGGAGAAAGAATTTTTGCTGACCCTGACGGAAATTTTGAAATTCCTGCAAGCACTCATAAACTCACAGTGCACAGCTTCGTTTTTAATTATTCGTTAAATAATCCTATGGTTTCATGGCAGCTTGAGGGCTTCGAGAAAAAAGAAAATCCTCCCGTAAAACGCAGCGAGCTCGTTCCTATAGACTACACGAATTTACACGGAGGAACTTATAATTTTGTTATAAATCTCATGGACTTAATGGAAAACAGCACTAAGAAATTTTCTATAAAAATCACTAAAGAAAAAGCATTTTATGAAGAAACTTGGTTTTTCATAATCACGGCTTTGTTATCGTCATTTGTATTAGAAGAAAGTCTGCGCTATTATGTCAACAGGAAAACCCGTATCCTTGAGCAGCGAAACCGTGAGAACATGACTTTTATTAAAGAAATTACAGAAGCGTTCGCAAAAGTCATAGATATGAAAGACGAATACACTAACGGCCACTCAATGCGCGTAGCTAATTATTCGGCCATGCTTGCTAAAGAACTCGGCTACGATAGAGATGCTGTCGAAAAATGTTACAGAATTGCTTTGCTTCACGACATCGGAAAAATCGGAATACCCTCGAGCGTTCTTAATAAGCCTGGAAAATTAACTGATGAAGAATTTGAAATTATGAAATCTCACACGACTTTAGGCTACGAGGCTCTAAAAGAAATCAGCATAATGCCGGAACTCGCAACGGGAGCAGGCTGTCATCATGAACGCCCGGACGGAAAAGGTTACCCCAAAGGTCTTACGGGTAAAGATATTCCGAGAGTTGCGCAGATTATCGCTGTAGCTGATACTTTCGACGCTATGTATTCAACACGGCCTTATAGACCGCGAATGAATTTTGAAAAAGTTGTTTCAATCATGAAAGAAAGTTCCGGGACTCAATTAACTACGGACGTTGTAAACGCTTTCTTGAGGCTCGTAGCAAGAGGCAATTTCAGAGCTCCTGACGATAAAGGCGGCGGAAGCACTGAAAATATTGAGAACGTTAAAAATTAAAACAGGAGAAATTTTAATGAAAGAATCTACGTTTGATTTATATATAAATGATTTATTAAAAGAAGCGGATATTCAAGCCGGTTATCAAGGCTCAAGCATTAAAGAAATTTCTGACGCTTTAAGTTCTGCCTCAAAAAGCCAGACAGGTGAAAAAGGTGCGCCGGATTTTATAGCAGTCGTAAAAGATTTTGTTATCGTCATTGAGGATAAAGCTGACAAAAATAAATTATGTCTGCGTGATGATGACGGGAAAATTTCACTCAAGATTAACGCCACGAAAGATTACGCTCTCAACGGCGCATTATTTTACTCAAAGAAAATTTTAGGGGGCAGTTCTTTCAAAAAAATTTTTGCTTTCGGCTGTGCAGGCGAACCTAAACATCACATATTAAAGCCGCTTTTCGTCAGTGAAAATAAAATTATCGAACTTTCAGAAATTGAAACTTTTGAAAATTTTTCGCCCGAAAATATTGAAAGTTATTATAAAAAAGTAATCTTGAAAGAAGAATTGCCCGAAGAAATTGAAAACGAAAATATCGGGAAAATCGCGGAAAATCTTCACGAAGATTTAAGAAATTACGGAAATTTAGGCGCACATGAAAATCCCTTAGTTGTTGCCGCAATACTCTTGGCCTTGAGTGAACAAAAACACGGTTTCAAACTCGAACAATTAAACGGCGATGAAGTTGAAACTGACGGCGAAAAACTTTATAAGGCTCTGCAGACAAGTTTATCGCGTGCAAAAGTGGCGGATCAAGTAAAAAAAGAGCAGATTATGACGCAGTTTAATTTTATTAAAAACACTCCTATCTTGAACAGAATTAATCCGTCTTTAGCAAAAACACCCCTGAAATATTTTACAGAGTTCATTAACAGGCACGTCTATTCTAAATTAAATATCGAGTCATCGGGAGAAGACTACATAGGTCGGTTTTACATGGAATTTATACGCTACACCGGCGGCGACGGCCAGTCTTTGGGAATTGTTATAACTCCGAAACATATTACGGAATTATTCTGCGACTTAGTTGACCTGAAACCCGATGATGTAATTTTTGATCCGTGCTGCGGAACAGGCGGATTTTTAATCGCGGGTATGCACCGAATGTTACGCACTGCAAAAAATGAATCTGAAAAATCGAGGATAAAGAAAAATCAGATTTTCGGTATTGAACTCCGTCCTGATATGTTCTCAATGGCAACAACAAGCATGATTTTACACGGCGACGGGCGGAGCAATTTAATCTGCGATGATTTTTTCAGCTTTAATCCGTCAGACTTACAGCTCAACGGAATTACTGTCGGCTTTATGAATCCTCCTTACTCGCAGGCCAAGAATAAAGAAACATCAAATTTATCTGAACTTGCGTTTATTGAAAATCTGCTTGACAGCGTTCTTAAGGGCGGCCGTGTTGCCGTAATTGTTCCCGTGTCAACGATGACTGGCAAGAATAAAGAAGATAAATTCAAAAAGGCTGAAATTCTTAAACATCATACTCTCGAAGGTGTCATAAGTCTGAATAAAAGTACGTTTTATCCTGTCGGCACTGTTCCATGTATTGCAGTTTTTACGGCCGGCGAACCTCATCAGCCTGAAAAAATTTCAAAATTTATTAATTTTGAAGACGACGGCTGGGAAGTCAAAATGCACATCGGCCTCGTAGAGACTGAAAGGGCGAAAGACAGAAAACAATATCTTCTTGACTGCTGGCAGGGAAAAATTAAAGACTGTCCTTCAAATTTTATGGTCGAAACTCACGCTGAGGCGTCTGATGAATGGCTGCATTCGTTTTATTACTATAATGACGAATTGCCTGGCGAAGACGATTTCAAAAGGAGTATTGCTGATTATTTGACGTTTGAATTTAACATGATTGCTCACGGGCGCGGATATTTATTTAATTATGAAAATGAGCAGCAAAACGAAAAAAAAAATCTTACGCTTGATGGGCGGCATTGGGGAAAATTTGCCATAGGAGATTTATTTTCGATTTCCTCCGGAAAACGTTTAAGGAAAGAAGATATGACCGCAGGTGATAAGCCTTTTATAGGAGCTTCGGATTCAAACAACGGCATAACAGAATTTGTATCAAATACAAATGTTTCAGAAGACAGCAATGTTTTAGGTGTTAATTACAATGGAAGCATTGTCGAAAATTTTTATCATCCTTACGAATGTTTATTTTCTGACGATGTTAAACGCTTCAAGCTGAAGACTTACGAAGGCAATAAATATGTCTATCTCTTCTTGAAACAGGCTATCTTGACTCAAAAGAATAAATATACTTACGGCTATAAATTTAATGAAACAAGAATGAAACGTCAAATAATTCAGCTTCCTGTTGATGCCTCCGGACAGCCTGATTATAAATTCATGGAAAATTACGTCAGACAGTGCGAACAAAAAATGCTTCAAGATTATTTTGATTTTATTTCGCCGAGATTAAAAAATTTCACTACTAAAAAAAAAATGAATCTTGATGGGTGGCATTGGGAAAAATTTAACCTTAATGAAATTTTTGAGATACACGCCACAGTCAATGGTATTGATAAAAATAAGTTAAATGTTAGTAGCGGTGTTTATCCTTATATCACAAGGAGCGATATCAATAACGGATTAAGTGATTTCGTTTGTAAACAAAAAAACTATAAACTTAACGATGGAAATTGTATCGTAGTGGGTCTTGATACACAAACGGCATTCTATCAACCTGAAAAATTTTACACTGGACAAAATATTCAGATACTGCGAAATAAAAAGTTAAATGCTTACAATGCGAAATTTTTCTTACCAGTCTTGAAAAAAACTTTGTCAATTTTCAGCTGGGGCGGTAATGGAGCAACACTTACTCGACTTAGACGAAGTAAGATTTTTCTCCCTGTTGACGACTCCGGACAGCCAGATTATAAATTCATGGAGGATTATATAAAAAATCTTGAGCATGATATTCTTAAGCAATATATTGATATAAAATTGTCTTCATGAAAATTTTATACAGGCTTGAAAATCTTGCTTTAAGTTATGAAAAAAAATTAATTCTGAAAAATATTTCGCTCGAAATTCCATGCGGCTTAGTCTCGTTAATCGGGCCTAACGGTGCAGGGAAAACTTCTTTATTAAGAGTTTTATCGGGGCTTGAAAAAAATTATTCGGGTAAAGTTTTCTTAAATGACCGCGACATTAAAAAAATCTCACGGAAAAATTTTTCGCGTGTTTTAAGTTTCGTTATGAGCAATAAAAATTTTCGTCCGTCATATTCTTACAGCGTCCGGGAAATTATTGCTCTTGGCCGTCTGCCTTTTACGGGGCTTTTCGGACGGTTGAAAAATCATGACCAAGAATTAATCGAAACGGCCGCAGAATTATTAAAAATTTCAAATTTATTGAGCCGCGACATCATGACTTTATCTGACGGCGAAAGGCAGTTAGTTTTCATTGCCGCCGCTGTTGCTCAAGACACGGAAATAATTTTGCTTGACGAACCTACAGCCTCATTAGACCCGGACAAAACTGCACAAGTTTTCGCTCTCTTAAAAAAACTTTCAAGCGAAGGACGAAATATTATCGCCGCCGTTCATGATATAAATATTGCAAGTTCTTACTCAGATTTTTATATAGCAATTAAAAACGGCGGACTAATTTTTAACGGCAAAGAATTAAATCAAAAAATTTTGAAAGATTTATACGGCGTTGATTTTATAAAAGACTTAATGTGGAAAGCCTTAATTTAGTGAGGAGTTAGAGATTAAGAAATGAAAAAAATTTTTATAGCTATAATTTTATTTTTGAGTTTTATTTTGCCTGCTAATGCTGAAAATTTAAGAGTTATTTCACTTTATCCCGGACACTCGGATAATATTTTTGCAATGGGCGGAGAGAAAATTTTAACGGCTTTATCTGAAAATGATGACGCTGATTTATTGCCGTCATTACCCCGCTTATCTTTGAGGGACAATGCTGAAAAATTTTTAGTGTTGAAGCCCGATGTAGTTGTTACACGAAGTTTTGCAATGAGACTTAATCCGAATTTATATGAAATTCTTGAACGCGCCGGAGTAAAAATTATAAATTTAGATCCTCCGTCATGGAACGATTTTGAAAATTATTTACAGACTTTAGGCCGACAGCTTAATCTTGACTATAAAAACGCTCTCGAAAAATTACACGCAAAAATAACCCCTCACCCCTCACCCCTCACCTCTAACTGTTTTTGCTTTATCGAGGCTACGTCAAAAGAAATTCATACATGTGCTCCTGACTCTTGGGCAGCAAATTTAATTTCTTTGGCCGGAGGAGTTAATATCGCAGATAATGCCGAGCCTTTACGTCCGGGAAGTTCTATAGCGTCATGGGGAGTTGAACGTGTGCTAAAATCTTGCGAAAATAAAAATCTTGACGTTTACATAATTCAAACCGGAGCAATGAACAGCACAACTCTCAAAGATTTTTATAAACGCGAATGGACAGCAGCATTAAAAGGCGTGAAAGTTTATGAAGTCCCTGAAAAATATTTGAGCCGTCCTTCGCTCTTAGGTTTGGAAAAAGGTTTAGAAATTTTAAGAAAAATTTTTATTTCAATAGAAAGTGATGATTAAAAAATGCCGGGAAAATTACAGCCCGATATATTAAAGAAAAATGTTTTAGATTTTGCAGGAGCAGAACGTGAAGATTTATTAGTCGGCGGCGGAATAGGCGAGGACGCTGCCTTAATAAAAGTTCCTGAAGGAATTTTAGCCGCCTCTTCCGACCCCGTAACAGGGGCAACGAAAAATGCCGGTTCTCTGCTCGTTCATATTAACGCTAACGATTTAGCCTGCAAGGGCGCAGATCCTTCGTGGCTCATAGTAACTTTAATCGTTCCGGACAGTTTAGGCGTTGAATTTATAAAAGATATTATGAACGAAATTAACGAGACATGCAAAAAATTAAATATAGCTATCGCCGGAGGTCATACGGAACTTACAAGCAAATATTCTGAGCCTGTAATCTCCGGGACTATGCTCGGAATGACGAAGCATGAACTCAGCGCAAAAAAAATTCAAGAGGGCGATTTAATTTTAGCTACAGGCCACGCCGGACTTGAGGGCATGAGCATAATTGCTAATGACAGAGAAGATTTATTTGCGAAAATTTTTAATGATGACGAGATAAAAATTATAAAATCTTGGGGCAATAATTTTTCTGTTGTTAAGCCCGCGAAAATTTTAAGAGATTTTGCCCGTTATATGCACGACCCGACTGAAGGCGGTCTTAACGGAGCTTTATATGAAGTTCAGCAGGGTGCGGACAAAGGCATAGAAATTTATTATGATAATATTCCAGTTTCAAATTTAACTTTGAGGGCATCGCGTGAATTAAATTTTGATTACATGAATTTAATTTCGTCAGGAATGTTAATAGCAGTGATACAGCCGGAAAAAATTTCTCATGCTCAAGAAAAGTTAAAAGAGGCAAATATTAATTCAAAAATTATCGGAAAATTTACAGGAAATAACAAAATTCCTTTAAGCACCCACGAAGAATTATGGAAAATTTTGAGGCTGTCGGCATGAATAATAAAATATAGAAAAAATAAGGGGAAAAGTAAGTTATTTGAATGGCTTATGATATATGCTTCATCGGAAAATGGAAGCGGTAATCCCGCCGAAGAAAAATCGAAAAATCCAACGGAGATATGAGAAAAACATATGAAAACCGCTGCTAGGTTAAAAATCGTTTTCTAAAATTAAAAGGCTGGCGGGGAATAGCAGCGAGAGAGAAATTTTAGATATATCTCATCGGCTGAAACAACGATATTATAATTAATAGCTAACGGCGAATTAATTTAATTTTAATTTTTTAAGGAGTGATTTTAATGTTGAAAGCAAAAGTTATTCAAAATGACAATGGACAATCTATTTTATTGCCGAAAGAATTTCAGTTAAACCAAGAAGAGTTATTTGTAAACGAGTCGGGAGGAGTTGTCTTTTTGTGGCCGACTAATGACCGCTGGCTGCCTTTCAAACAAACTGCAGGAACTTTTCCCGATGATTTTATGGAAGACCGTAATAATAAAATTTATGACCCTTGGCTTCCGTTGCGCTTGAGCATCGGCAAAATGCCGGAAGATTTTATGGAAGACCGCAATCAACCGTCTTGGGACGAAGTTTCAGAGAGAGAGGATTTTTAGATGTATCTCATCGACACTAACATTTGCATTTATGCTGTAAAAAATAAATATCCTGCTCTCTCTGCAAAATTATTTCAGATAATGCCGTCAGAAATTTTCGTTTCGTCAATCACTGTCGAAGAATTAGAATATGGAAGTTCCAAAAGTAAATGGGGAGAACGTTCAAGAAATATTATGAATTTATTTTTATCAGCTTACATCGTTCTGTCTTTCACAAAATCAGATGCGATTATAGCCGGTTATCTTAGAGCAGAACTCGAAAAAATAGGAAAACCTATAGGCCCTTACGATACACAGATTGCTGCTCATGCTTTATCTCGCGGACTTATCTTAGTTACTCACAACGTAAAAGAATTTTCAAGAGTTCCCGGCTTAATTCTTCAAGACTGGATAACGGAGGAATAATTAATCTTGCGTCTTAATGCTTTTTTATCATCTTGCGGAGTTGCTTCACGGCGTAAATCTGAAATAATAATCCTTGAGGGACGAGTTCAAGTCAACGGTAAAATAGTTCTTGCTCCGTTCTTTCAAGTTGACACTGATAACGATACTGTAACTCTCGACAAAAAAATTTTGAAATTCTCTGAGCATATTTATTACGTCATTAATAAACCTGCAGGCTATGTCTGCGCCGTCAGCGATAAATATGACCCTGTTATAATAGATTTAATTCCGGATTGTAAAGAACGGCTTTATCCCGTAGGCAGGCTGGATAAAGAAAGCGAGGGGCTTTTAATTCTGACGAATGACGGGAATTTTACTCAAAGCGTCCTGCACCCGTCAAAAGAAATTCATAAAGAATACGAGGCTTTATTAAATCTTCCTATCAATAATAAACAGCTTGAAAGATGGCGGCGCGGTTTTGAAATTACAGAAGGCCGTATAGTTAAACCGATAAATATTAATGTCATGGATAAAGAACCTTTTAATCAATGGATAAGCATAACAATAGCTGAAGGTCTTAAACGCGAAATTAGACTTATGGCAAAAAATGCAGGTTTCAATGTCAAACGTTTAATTAGACGAAAATTCGGGGATATGACGCTCGAAAAATTAAAGACAGGTGAATTTATACGTTTGTCTTTTTCAGAACTGTACACTAAAATATTCAATGGCGGAGTAGTTTAATTTTTCAAAAAGGAGGCAATGTTCATGAGTGAAATCGACGAGAAATCAAGAGAAATTATAAAAAATAAAATTATCAGCAAAATGTCAGATATTAAATCGTTTCCGCAGTTCGTTATAGAAACAATGAAAAAATTAAATGACCCCGAAAGTAACGCCGCTGACGTTGCGAAAAGTCTTTCAAGAGATGAAGGGCTTGTCTTGCGGATTTTGAAATTAGCTAATTCAGGTGCTTACGGAATGTCGAGAACTATCTCTAACATTTCCGAAGCCATTGCTCTTTTAGGTTATAAGAGCGTCAGAAATTTAATTTTAGCCGCAACTGTTTACTCTGCTATGGATAAAGGTCTTACAGGTTACGCGCTTGACAGGGGCGAACTTTGGAGACATTCCTTAATGGTCGCTTACACTTCACGCGAACTCGCAAGAATTACAGGCAAGGTCGGACAGGAAGATGCTTATGTCGGAGGTCTGCTCCACGATATAGGCAAAGTAATTTTGAATGATTATGTCCGTTTCGGTTACGGAATTATTGTCAAAATGGTCGAGGAAAAACATATTCCGTTTACTCAGGCAGAAGTAAATGTTTTGGGCTTCGATCACGCTGCTATCGGCGAAATCATGGTTAAAAAATGGGAAATGCCTGAGGCTTATAGAATTGCTGTCGCTTATCATCACAGACCTAACGACATTCCTGAAGATAAATTACAGCATCAGCCCCTGCTCGATATAGTTACGGTCGCTAATTCTATTTGCTTAATGCTCGGCATTGGAATAGGTGCTGACGGTCTGCAGTCTTATATGTTCCCGGAACCTCTTGAAAGACTTGGGATAAAAAATTTCGAGGCTCTTTTATCCGAAATGATTGATTTCGTTTCGACTGTTTCGACTGATATGGGCGAAATGAGCGGACTTTAATATTAAAAAATTATGAATTATGTCGTAACTATTGACGGCCCTGCAGGTGCGGGGAAAAGTTCTGTTGCCCGGCGCGCCGCTGTTGAACTCGGCATTAAATACCTCGACACGGGAGCAATTTATAGGGCTATCGCTCTAATCTTAGCTAAGTCCGAAATTAATCCCGATAACGAAGATTTTTTAAGCGAGGCTCTCAGCGAAATTAAAATCGAATTAAAACAAAATTCCGTGCTCGTCAACGGCTTCGATGTCAGCGGCGAAATTAGAACTCCCGAAGTTGATGAACTTGCTTCGGTTTATTCGGCTGTGCCTTTAGTCCGAAAAGCTCTTTTAAGTCTTCAGAAAGACCAGAAAAATTACGGCTCTTTAATCGCTGAAGGTCGTGATGAGGGCAGCGTTGTTTTTCCTGACGCTAAAGTAAAATTTTTCTTGACCGCAAGCCCTGAGGCACGCGCTAAAAGACGTTATCTTGAAAGAATTTCTAAAGGCCAAGAAGCTGATTACGACGAAATTTTAAGCGCAATTAAAAACCGCGACTTAAACGACTCGACCCGTAAACTTTCGCCTTTAAGCGTCCCGGACGGAGCAATTTATTTAGATACTTCGGATTTAACTGAAGATGAAGCCGTCAATTTTATTGTCAATCACGTTAAAGAGGCATTATCCAATGAAACAAAGTAAAATTTTTTATGCTTTCGTCAAATATTTTTTTATTTTTTTACTGAAAATTTATAACCGCTGTTCCGTTAAATGGCTCGAAAAAGTTAATCCTGACGAAAAATTTATCGTTGCCTGTAACCACGTCAGCAATTTAGACCCGTTAGTCGTCGGGTGTTTTTTTCCGCGAATGTTAAGATATTTAGCTAAAGAAGAACTCTTCCATAATAAATTATTCGCCGCCTGCATTAGGGCTTTAGGTGCTGTACCTGTAGGCCGGGAAAATAACGCCTCTGCGGCTGGTGCTCTGAGGGGTTTCATGAAACTTTATCAAGAGGGTTCGGACGTTTTAATTTTTCCTGAAGGCGGTAGAAGTCTTGACGGAAAATTACAGCCCCTCGAAGGCGGTGTAGCTGTGATTGCGGCTCGCTGTCAAGCTCCAATTTTGCCCGCGTTCATTAAAGGTTCTTTTGAAGCTATGCCGACCGGAGCAAAATTCGTTAAGCCTAAAAAAATTAAAATTGTCTTCGGAAAGCCTCTATATTTTTCAGAAGAAATTTATAAAAGCAAAGACGGACGCAATGTCATAATGACAGAACTTGAAAAATCTTTCAAAGAATTAAACGCCCAAATTTAAGGAGATTAAATAATAATGTTTTTAAGCATGACAGGCTTCGGCAGAGCGTGCGGACAATTTTCATGGGGCTCGGCCGCTGTCGAAATATCATCAATTAACCATAAATTTCAAGAGTTTTCCGTAAGACTTCCTCAAGAATTAATTTCGCTCGAAAACCGATTTTTGAATTTAATGCGCTCGTCAATTTCTCGCGGAAAAGTCAGGCTCTCCGTCTCTATAACTTGGAACCCCGATGAGCAAATTCCCGTTATCAGCGGCGAGGGCTTAATGAATTTATATAATCAAATTAAAGAAATCGCTCAAAAAAATAATCTTGCTTTTTCTGCGGATATTATGGACGTTTTGAAAATTCCCGGCTTAATCGGTGAAGACAGCAACGCCGCAGTTCAAGCCGCTCTCGAAAATCCCGAAATTTGGGACAATCTCGTAAAAGAAGCTATAAACTCTTTAATGGAAATGAAAGAATTAGAGGGCGGACTATTAGAAACTAAAATCACCGCTGATTTATATTTTCTTAAAGATTTATTAGACAAAATGAATGAACGTTGGGAAATTGCGCGCGATGATGCTCTAAATTCTATAAAATTAAGAATTCAAGAAGTCCTTGAACGTTATGATTTAGAACTTGACGAAGCCCGCGTTGCTGCTGAAGTTGCTTTAGCCGCCGATAAATGGGATATTTCAGAAGAAATTGCGCGAATGGAGTCTCACACTGAAAAATTTAATTTAGTTATGGACAGCGAAGAAGTTTCAGGGAAAAAATTAGATTTTTTAGTCCAGGAAATGTTGCGCGAAGTTAATACTATGGGCTCAAAAGTTAATGACGGCGAATTTAGATGGCTCGTAGTCGAAGCTAAAACCTGTATCGAAAGAATGAGAGAACAAATCCAAAATGTCGAATAAATCAGGAAAATTGTTCGTAATTTCAGGTCCGAGCGGCGCAGGCAAAGGAACTCTAAGAGAACACGCCCTCGATAATATTGAAAATTTAGTTTATTCAATTTCATGCACGACCCGTAAACCCAGAGACGGCGAAATTGACGGCGTTCAATATAGATTTATTTCTCATGAAAAATTCAAAGAGGATATAGAAAAAAATTTATTCCTCGAATATGCCCACGTTCATGCGGATTTTTACGGAACTCTTAAAGCTGACGTTATAAAAGAATTAAACGCCGGTAAAAACGTTCTGCTTGAAATTGACGTTCAGGGAGCTTTGCAGGTACGTGAAAAAATTTCAGACGCTATTTTGATTTTTATCGCGCCTCCTTCGCTCGAAGAATTAGAAAAAAGACTTAGAGACCGCCACACAGAAACCGAAGAAAATTTGAATTTAAGACTGAGCAACGCTAAAAAAGAACTCGAATTAAAAGATAAATATGATTACGTTATTATTAACGATGATTTAGAAACGGCCTCAAAAGAACTTAGAGATTTAATATTAAAATTTGATAAATAAATGACTATTGAAAAATTTTTCCGCTGGGCTTTATTCTGCGCAGGACTTATTACGGCAATATTCGCAGGCTATATGTTTTATATTGATAATATAGCCGCCGGTGCTGCGTGGCTGGCTATGGCCGTAGGATTTTTATGTTTCGCTACCCAAGTTAAAAATTATAATTTCGATGATGATGATGAAGACAGAGACGAAAATAATAACTCTCAGGCCGACAGAGAACTTCACGATATGGCCGTTTTAATCGCGGATTTAGTTGTAATGAACCTAAAAAATATCGGTCGGACTGCTCCTCCGGGAAGAAAAGAAATTGAAGATTTAGAAAATAAGTTAGATAATTTTCTAAGTCTCATGCCCGTCAATAAATCTGAAAGAGATAAAATTGACGAAGAATTTTTCAGGCTCAAAGAACGCAAACAGCGCAGTGAAAGCGGCAGAGCATTTTTTAATCAGTTAGGAATTAGGAAGTAGGAAGTAAAAAATATTGTAAAATTAAAATTTAGGAAGTAAAAACGAATGAATAAAGGACAAAAATTTTCAGTTTGGTTTTTCTTAGGAGCATTAGTAGCTACGTGGCTTTTCTCTGAATATATTTATAAACCTTACGCGGAACGTCAGGGAGAAGTCTCTTACAGCGAATTTTTAGAAGACTTAGATAAAAATATTATCGAAAATGTCGACATCTCCGAAACACGCATAACTTATGCCCTCAAAGAAGGAGCAGCAAGCCCCGATAAAAGACCCATAATCGGCGGCGTTATTTTCTCAAACAAAAAAACTAAACCTCAAGGAAATATTAAAAGTGTCGTAAGGCTCGATGACCCCGATTTAATCATGAAACTTTCAAACTCTGATATAAAATTCGGCGGAATTGCTCAGCGCGATACGATTTTAGATTTATTAATGGGAATTTTACTGCCGCTGCTGCCTTTATTAATTTTATGGTATTTCATGTTCAGAAATATCAGCGGTGCAGGCGGCGGAGGCGGTATCGGAGGCATTTTCTCTTTTGGACGCTCACGGGCTAAAGAACTTCAGGGAGAATTAACGGGCGTTCATTTCAGCGACATCGGCGGCGCAGGTGAAGCTGAAGTCGAACTGCGTGAAATTATTGATTTTCTTAAAGACCCTAAACGTTTTGACAAATTCGGAGCTAAATTACCTCGCGGAGTTTTGCTTGTAGGCCCTCCAGGCACGGGAAAAACTTTGCTTGCTAAGGCTACGGCAGGCGAGGCCGGTGTTCCGTTTTTCTTTATAACGGGTTCAAGTTTTGTTGAAATGTTCGTAGGTGTCGGAGCGGCAAGAGTACGCGATTTATTTGACCAGGCCAAGAAAAAAGCTCCGTGTATTATTTTCATGGACGAAATTGACGCTATAGGACAGTCAAGAATGAACGTTTATAACGGAAATTCCGAACAGGAAAATACTCTAAATCAATTATTAGCCGAGATGGACGGCTTTGAAGAAAATGACGGCATTGTCATAATGGGCGCGACTAACAGGCCGGAAATTTTAGACCAGGCTTTAATGAGGCCGGGACGCTTTGACCGTCAAATTCAAGTCGTTTTGCCGACCGAAGAAGGACGCGAGGAAATTTTGAAAATCCATACTAAAAAAGTTCCTCTTGCCCAAGAAGTTAATTTGAGAGAAATTGCAAAAGTTACTCCGGGATTTTCAGGAGCAGACCTCGCTAATATCGCTAATGAAGCAGCTTTGTTAGCCGCAAGACGAAAAGCCGACAGCGTTTCAACTAACGATTTTGATTTAGCTATTGAGAGAGTTGTCGCAGGTCTTCAAAGAAAAACGCCTTTAACTCCCGAAATCCGCAAAAAAGTCGCTTACCATGAAACAGGACATGCTCTCGTTGCCTGTTATCTGCCGGGCTCTGACCCTGTTCACAAAGTCAGCATTATTCCGACTACTAAAGGCGCGTTAGGTTACACTATGCAAATGCCTACGGAAGACCAGTATTTAGTTACGGAGAACGAATTAAAAACACGTATGGCCGTAATGTTAGGAGGCCGGGCGGCTGAACTTTTAGTTTTTGACGAGCCTACAACAGGAGCGTCAAACGATTTAGAACGCGCTACAGAAACTGCCCGTCGTATGGTAATAGAGTTTGGAATGTCGAAAAAATTAGGCCCTGTACGTTACGCTGCTCCTACTATGATGTATTTGGGCGGTGCTGTTCAAATCCGCGAAGATGCGGGCGAGGCTACGGCTGAAAAAATTGACGCTGAAATTAAAAGGCTCGTAACGGAAGCTCAAGAGCAGGCGTCTAATATTCTCAAAGAACACGAAAAAGTTTTGCATGAAGTCGCTGAAACTCTCCAGAAAAAAGAAGTAATTAACAGCGATGAAATTCAAGCAATCGTCAATAAAGAAAAGAGGAGTGAGGAGTGAAAAGAAAAAATTTTTTAACTCTGAACAAAAATTTATTCCCGCCTGTCGGACGAGCAGGTTTTATGTTATAATATTTGCAAGAAAAATTCCCGAGCGAAAGTCGGGAATTTATTTTTATTATTACATTTATTATTACAAAAATCTTAGTTTTAATTTCTCATAGCAAAGTCTCACGAAAAAATTTTTAGAAAAATTTTTAACTTGTTTTTCGTGTCTTTCTCCTAAAAAATCACGAAACAAAAATTTATTTTTTCTCTCCATGCGTATGGGCAAAAAAATTCTCACCCCTCACCTCTAATTTAATGCAGATTACTGCATTAAATCCCCTAACCTTTGTTATAATTAGCTTAATTAATTTCCAAAATAAGAAATAAAAATTTTAATTACAGGAGGTATTTTCACGTGAAAAAATTTGCATACATTTTTTTAGCGGCTCTTCTTGCGTTATCGCTGTGTCTTCCGGCGTTTGCCGACGGGAAAATCACTATCGTATGCCCGTGGGGCGAGGGCGGCGGTGCTGATTCAACTTTACGCACTCTTGCTCCTCTGCTTGAAAAAAAGTTGGGAAAAACTGTCGAAATTCTCAACGTTACAGGCGGCAACGGTGCTAACGGCGCGGCTTACGTCAAAGACAGACCTGCTGACGGTTCAATATTTTTATTAGGAACTCAAAGCCTTTTAATTCAGGAAATTTCCGGAGCAATGAAATTCAAATTTCTTGACGAATTTGTACCCGTTGCAAGGCTCGTCAACGCTACGAATATAATCGCGGCTTCTAAAAAAACTATGGAAGAACGCGGCTATAATTCTTTCTCACAGCTTAGAGATTACATCAAAGCCCACCCGTCAAGCGTCAGTGTAGGTATGCTCACAAGTACGGGAGTTGACGGTCTTTCACTTAAGCAGGCTCTCGAAGGTCTCAACGTTCTTGAAGTCAGTTACCCGACCGGAGCGGGCTTAACTCTCGCTCTCAACGAAGGAAATATAGATTTAATGATAACTGGAACTGACGAAATTTCAGATTTAATAGCTTCAGGAAATATTGTCCCGTTATTGGCACTTTCAGAAAACAGAATGAAATCTTATCCGAACGTTGAGTGTGCAAAAGAATTAGGGATTGATTCAGTTATCGGCCCCGAGCGCGGAATTTTCGCAAAAAAAGGCACTCCGCAGGCAGATATTGACGCTCTTGAAGCAGCTATTTTGAAAGTTTCAGAAACAAACGAATGGACAGCATTTTTAGAAAAAGGCGGCTATGACGAGCGCAAAAGTTTCGTAAATGCTTCAGAATATTCCAAAGAACTTGCAGAAGAATACAAAACTTTCACGGCTATGTTAAAGCCTGCAAAAACAGAAACTAAAAAGGCCGCTTCTGCACCGCAGACGAAATTCGCAATAATAGGCTTCGTGATGGTAGCAGTTTTAATTTTCTGCTTAATTAAAAAAGTTGTAATTCCTCCGGTTGCTTTTATTATACTTCCGACTATTGCCGCTCTTGTTGCAGGTTTTGACCCGTTCGTAGTGAATAGATTTGCTGCTTCGGGAATTTCAAAAATGGTATCAACAGTTTCGCTTTTTGTGTTCTCGATTTCGTTCTTTTCGCTGATGAGCGATCAGGGAGTTTTTGACCCTGTTGTAAATTTCCTGATTAAAAAGGCCGGAACTAATGTAACTTTGGTAATGCTTGCGACAGCCGCTGTTGGTATAATTGGACATCTTGACGGAGCAGGAGCAACAACATTTATTATCACGATTACAGCAATGCTCCCGTTATTCAAGAAATTAAAAATGGATAACAGGTCGTTGATGCTTTTAATCTGCGTAGCTATCGGAGTTATGAACGTATGTCCTTGGGGAGGCCCGACTATCAGAGCGGCAACAGTTCTTGAGACAGACCCTAATAACCTTTGGCAAAGATTGCTGCCGGTACAGGGGACAATGCTTGTTGTTACATTTATAGTTGCTTTTGTTCTCAGCGGTATTCAAAAACGGCGCATTAAAAAACTCGGACTTGTTGCTGATGACACCGCTGAAGAAGCCGTATCTAAAGCGTCAGCCGAAGCCCCGAAAGTTTCGGGAATGCTGCAGACATACAATTTAATTCTTGTAATTGCAGTAATTGCGACATTAATGTTAGGCAAATTTAATAACGCTTATGTTTTCATGATTGCGCTTGCTCTCTCACTTCCGTTTAATATTAAATCGCTTAAAGAACAAAACGCAAAACTCAAAAATTACGGCGTTGCTGCTATGTCGATGGTAGTTACGTTATTTGCGGCAGGAATTTTTACGGGAGTTTTGAGCGGTACAGGAATGTTAAACGCTATGGCTTCGGCAGCAGTTACGGTAATTCCGCCGGATTTAGGCCGCTATACTCATTTTATAGTTGCATGTTTCGCGGTGCCTTTGATTATGTGCTTAGGCACAGACAGCTTCTATTTTGGTTTATTGCCTGTTGTTGTAGGAATAGCCTCGCAGTTCGGCGTAAATCCTATGGACGTTGCCTGCGTCTTACTCGTTGCAGAAAATGTTGGAGTAATGATTTCGCCGTTATCGCCTGCAATGTATTTAGGTTTAGGACTTCTTGAAATTGATGTAGGCGAACACATTAAATACTCGCTTCCTTGGATTTGGTGTGTAAGTATTCTCTCTATAGCCGCCTGCATACTGCTCGGAGTTACTCCGCTGTAAATTAATTAGAAATTAGGAGTTAGGAAGTAGAAATTATTTTTCTAACTCCTAATTATTTTTTATTAAGGAGAGATTTTTATGAGTAAAAAATTTTTACTTTCTGTAGTTTTAATATTTTTCACAGTTTCTCCGGCGTTATCCCTCTCTTCATATGAAGAACATGAAAGAAATTTTAATATTTTTTATGAAAGTCTTGAGAAAATTGCAAATCAAATAAGCTGGAGCGGAGAATATAATCTGCAGGATATTGAATTTGTAAAAAATGAAATGCTCGGCGATGAAACAGTCTACGCAAGAGCGTGGTATGATGATTATTACGTTTTAATCCGCAAATACCGCAGCAAAAATTGGTCAAATAGTTTTATCGCAGATTTTTCTACAAGCAGCGGAGAATTAACTTTCACGAATGGAATTAAAGTCGGCGCGCCGTTCAGCAAAGTAGAAAACTTTTTCGGTAAAGAACATATTTACGGCAATTCTTCTATAATGCATCATGTTGCACAATTTGAAGAATCTGACGGAGGCGGACTGCTTACATTTTCAGTAGAAAACGGCATAATAAAATCAATAAGTTATTCGTTATTAGAAAATCAAACATCGAAAATGAGAATGCTTTTTGGTCTTTATGCCGATTTATATATCGGCGAAGTTATGGGCGAAAAAGTTAACGTCCGTGAATTTGCTCCCGACGGTCAAGTTAAATTCCAAGTCAGCAGGTCTAAAGGCGACCGTTTACTCGTTAATATCGAAGAAAGAAATAATAAAGGCTGGTATGAAGTTGCAGGAAGAATTGTAAATAATTCATTGAAAACCGTACCTTATTATGCGATTTCAAAACAGTTTGTTAATGTCAGAAAATTAAAGCCTTCAGAAATAAAATCTTTAATTTCGCGGTATAAAAAATAATAGATAGATTTTTTATTATGAAAATTTTTATTTTATATCGTTTTAATTTTTGCGTTTGTTTAGTCTGCTTCGGCTGATACTTGTAAACTTTACGACAATAAAATCAAGAAAGTGCTAGTATCTCATTTCTCTTAAAGATAAAATGCTGAAAAACGGCTATGAAATCGTAACTTCACGCGGCGATATTAAAAAAGCAATAATTTTAAGTTTGTGATATAATACACGCAAATAAATTCTTCGATACGGGGAGAATTTATTTTTTATTACTACATTTATTACTACAAAAAGCTAAAAAATTTTAAGTTACAGACAAATCATTTCCGAACTATACATCAAAAAAATTTATTTTCGTTTAGGTAATTCTTAAAGATATTTTGTTCGATAAAATTATTTTTCTCAAACAATTAGAAAAAACAGTGAGGGGTTAGGGGTGAGAAAATAATTTTTAATTTCCAAACTTTTTATTAATGTTCATGCTTCAAAGTTTTTCAAAAAATTAGCGAGGAGTGTTTTTATAGTAATTTCAGTTAAAAAACGTAACCCCCTCGCCATAAATGGCCCTCTCCCCCTTATTAGGGGGCGTATTATTCTCTCGCATTTGCCTCTCCTGTTAAGGGGATTTAATGCAGTAATCTGCATTAAATTTGGCTCACGAAGTGAGACGGAGGGGTCTTACCGTAAATAAACTGTGCTTGCTATAATTCCTAACTCCTAACTCCTAACTATTTTCTCAAAGTTCCTGATGCCGCGATAGCTTCAAGAATTTCGTATCTATCCATTTGAAGATGCTTTTTCATTGCTAAGGCTTCTTCAATCGGGATTTCAACTATTCCGCCCTCTTTAGTTGCTATAACGCTTCCGGCTCGTCCTTCAGCAAACGCACGGACAGCGTAATAACCCATTCTTGTGGCTGTTTCTCTGTCGCGTCCGGTCGGTGCTCCGCCTCTTTGAATATGCCCTAAAACTGTAACACGCGGATCTATTCCGATTGTTTCTTTGATTTTCGTTGCGATTTCAAAAGCACTTCCGACACCCTCAGCAACAACTATCATAAAGTGAGTGGCTCCGGCAAGTCTCGCGTTCTGTATTCTTTCAACAACATCGTGTTCAAAATTTAATTCGTGTTCAGGAATTAAAACTGATGTCGCTCCGACTGCAATTCCGACATAAAGAGCCAAAAATCCCGCATGTCGTCCCATAACTTCAACAACTGAGCAGCGTTCATGAGACTGCATTGTGTCGCGGAGTTTGTCTATACATTCGATAGCTGTATTGCAGGCACTGTCAAAGCCTATCGTGTAATTTGAGCAGCCTATGTCGTTATCGATTGTAGCAGGGATACCCATAACAGGAACGCCTAATCTTGAAAGTTCGAGTGCGCCTCTGAAAGTCCCGTCGCCTCCGATTGCTACAATACCGTCAAGCCCTAACATTCTACAAGTTCCGACAGCTTTTTCACGGCCTTTTTCCGTCAAAAACTCATCACAGCGTGCAGTGTATAAAATCGTGCCGCCGCGCCCTAAAATGTGTCTGACCATGTCGGCTGTTAGCATTACGAAATCACTGTTGATTAAGCCCTGATAACCGCGCCTAATTCCTACGCATTCAATCCCGTAATACATCGCTGTACGGGCTACAGCGCGGACAACGGCATTCATTCCGGGACTGTCTCCGCCGCTTGTTAAGACACCTATGCGTCTAATTTTTTTCTGTTCTTGTTCCATGTGATAAAAAACTCCTTAGGAAAAATTTTTGAATTAAATTATAATAAAAAAATAAAAATTTTCAGGAGAATTAAAAAATTTAACATGAAAAAATCACCGCAAGTGAAATTAATCGCAGGAATTTTATATCCTATCGATAACGAAAATTTATTAAATTGGAGCGTCGATCAGCTCTCTAAACTTTGGGGAAGACCGGAAATTTTTTCTAAATCCGTTCCTTTCGACAGGACTGACTATTATCACGAAATTGCGCCGAACTTAACGAGGATTTTCGTATGTTTCCCGGGACTTTGGAACGCCGGAGAGTTAGCAGATTGGAAACACGCTGCTATTAATATCGAAGCTCAAAGCCGCGAGGGAATTAGAGCCGTTAATATTGACCCGGGATATGTAGACGGAGCAAGATTAATTTTAGCTTCAACGAAAGACCACGCTCACAGAATTTATTTACGCGATGGAATTTTCGGCGAAGTTACTATGAGGTGGCGTTTCAAAAAATGGCAGAGTTTCGATTACACTTTCCCGGATTTTGCGAGCGGAGTTTATGACGAATTTTTATCGCAAGTACGGCGTTTATGGCTTCAAGAGGTTGAAAAATGAAAAAAATAATTTTAGCTTTAATTTTTATATTAAATTCCGCATTTTCCTGCGAGGCTTTTAATATTGATTTAAGAGACTGGACCTTAATGTCTGAATTTGTAACGCCGCTGATTTTAGACGCAACTTCCGAAGATTTAGGGCGTGTCGTTTATCAAAATTATCAGAGAATTTCTCCGCACGGAACTCTCGAAATAATTTTGACCGAAGGCAAGGGCTCAGGCTGGCTTTATGTCCCTGAATACGTTGACAATTCTAAAAAATTAATGCCCGCTTCAGAATATAAAATTCTCGAAATTGACGGACATAAAGCAATTTTTGAAAGACAGCCTCATTTACCGCCTGCACTCTCTGTTTATGTTGATGAGAGCCGAGTTCTTAATATTGAAAGTCCTGCATTAAAACAAGAAGAATTAATTTCAATCGCAAGGGAGATTTTATCTTCATGGAAAAATACAAAATAGGTCTCGTTCCCGGCCCCGTAAGCGTCCCCGAAGATATTAGGGCGGCTTGGAATTTTGATTTTGCAAGTTCTGATTTAGAGGACGAATTTTTTAATTTATATCACGAAAATCAAATTTTAATTCAAAAAATTCTTCACACTAAAAACGACATTTTAATAACGAGCGGCGAGGCTATGTCGATTTTATGGGCGAGCCTTAAATGCACGCTCAAACCGGGCGAAAAAATTTTAGCTGTATCATCAGGGCTTTTCGGTGAGGGTTTTGCGGAAATGGCGCGGACGATCGGGGCTGAAGCTGAAATCTGCTCATTCGATTATGATTTAATCCCTGAAACTCAAAAAATTTATGAACACGCTAAAAAATTCCGTCCTAAAATCATTACTGCCGTTCATTGCGAAACTCCGTCAGGAACTTTAACATTAAATCTTAAAGAAATCGGGAAAATTGCTCACGAAATAGGCGCGCTTTTTGTCGTTGATTTTGTTTCGAGTGCCGGAGGAGCCTCTCTTGACGTTGACGACGCTGAAATTGATATAGGACTTTGGGGAAGCCAAAAAGTTTTGTCATTAACTCCGTCTCTTTCTATTTCAACAATTTCAAAACTCGCTTGGGACGTTATCGAAAAAATTAATTACTCAGGCTATGAGGCTTTCAAAGATTGGCGCGGCGTTGAAGATAAAAAATTTATGCCTTACACACACGACTGGCATTCAATGAAAGCATTAAATATTTCGCTGAAAAAAATTATTGGCGAAGGTATTGAAAACGCAATTTTAAGACATGAAAAAGCCGCTCAACTCTGCCGCGATTTAGGCCGCGAAACAGGTTTGAAATTATTTCCTAAGGACGAAAAATTTTCTTCACCGACAGTAACGGCTTTTTATGTTCCGGAAAAATTTTCATGGAAAGAATTTAATTCGAGTCTTCGTGAAAAAGGTCTTGCGGTCGGCGGAAATTACGGGAAATTAGCCGGAAAAGTTTTCAGGATCGGGCACATGGGAAGCCAGGCAGATTTTGAACGTGTTGAAAAAGGAATGAGCATAATTAAATCTATCTTGATATAATTAGCGTGGACGATAAGAATAAAAATTTCGAGGAGGAAACTCAGTCGGCAATGTCTCAGCAAAATGAACGGCAAAATTTTATAAACGCTATAAAACAATTAGGAAACAAAGCTATTTTAATTCATATTAACGATGACGGCAAACACGAAGCTGTTTTTATCTCGCCCGAGTACGCCGCAATGATGGGAGATACACGCGAGGGCAGCAAACGTTACAACGAAACCGGCGACTTCAGCGAAATTATTTACCCCGATGACCGGCCTTTAGTTCAATACGTCATCGAACATCACGAAGCCCCCAACAAATCCCGCGACATTCAAATTAGGCAGATTACCGCAAATAATCATATTATATGGTGCAACGTTCATTATGCTTTTGTTACGATTGCTGACGAAAATTATTTATATTTAACATTCGCTGACATTTCCAAAATTAAAAAATACGAGAAAAAAATCCGTACAACTTACGACAACATCGGCAAAAATTTTTATCATCAGGATAAATTCACGCTCGGAATGTTCAGAATAGATTTAACGATTGATGAAGTCGAGGAAATTCAGGGGCGCGATTTATTCAAGACCGATGAGGGGCAAAAAAGTTATTCACAGATGATAGGAGCACGCTCTAAGCATTATATAAATTATCTCGAGCGTCAAAAATTTATACAATTATATAATATCGATAATCTTTTAGATTGTTATATAAACGGAAGAGTTAATGTCCATCAGGTTTTATTATCGAGACGAGAGAACGGAGCAATTTGTTACGTTGAAATTTCAGCGAGCATGACTCAAAGCCCTATAAACGGCCATGTTATAGCTTTTATAACTGAAAGAGAGTGCAATAATTCAAAAGTTTATCAAACTATTGTAGATAAAATTTTAGTGCGTCAATTTGAGATGATTGCATATTTAGCTATCGGACATTATCATATTACAGCTAATTATGATTTACCTGAAGGCAGTATCTTGCCTCAAAAAATGCACAAAAATTTCACATCTTATATAAATGAAGAAATTTTGCCCGTTCTGCACGGTACAGAAGACCAGGTTAAAGAAATGTCTAAGGCTTTAACTCTTGACGCTATAGCGTTCGGGACGCAAAAGAACGAACTTTATGAAGTTAATCTTGTCTGCGAAATTGAAAATAAAATTTACTACAAACAATTTAATTTTTATGCTATAAATCCGGGATTTTATATTGCAATGGTCTCGGATATTACAAGACTTCATAGAGAACAGGAAGAACGCCGCGAACAGCTTGAAGAAGCTCTCGATTTAGCTCAGACAGCAATGCAACAGGCGAGGCAGGCTAACAGTGCAAAGAGTGAATTTTTAGCGAATATGTCCCACGAAATTCGAACGCCTATAAATGCAGTTTTAGGAATGAATGAGATGATTATCCGCGAAAGCGATAACGACAGCATTACAACTTATGCCCGTAACGTTGAGAGCGCAGGAAAAAATCTTTTATCGATAATCAACGACATTTTAGACTTTTCAAAAATTGAAGCCGGTAAAATGGAAATTGCCGAGAGTGATTACAAATTGAGTTCAGTCTTGAATGACGTTACTAACATGATTGTATTTAAGGCGCGTCAGAAAGATTTACAATTTAATGTTAAAGTTGATGAGACCTTGCCTGACGGTCTATACGGCGATGAAGTCCGGGTGCGTCAGGTCGTTACAAATATACTAAATAACGCCGTTAAATATACTCATGAAGGCAGCGTTTCTTTGACAGTTTCAGGCGAAAAAATTTACGATAAAGTCGGACGCGGACATATTAATTTAGTTTTCAGAGTAAGCGATACCGGCATAGGCATTAAAGAAGAAGATTTGCCGAAATTATTTAAGAAATTTGAACGTGTCGATTTAGTAAAAAATAATACAGTTGAGGGTACGGGTTTAGGACTTTCAATAACTCAAAATCTTTTGGAATTAATGAAAGGAAGTATCGAAGTCCAAAGTGTTTACGGACAAGGCTCAACGTTTATAATTTTCCTGCCTCAAAGGATTGTCAGTGAAGACCCGATAGGCAATTTCCATCAAAAATTTGATGAGTATGTTCACGAAATGAAAGCCTATCATGAACTCTTCAAAGCCCCTGAGGCTCATATTTTAGTCGTTGATGATACCGACATGAATTTAACTGTTATTCAAGGATTATTAAGAAAAACAGAAATTCAGCTTGATACGGCATCGAGCGGAGCAGAAGCACTAATTCACACGCAGGATACAAAATACGACTTAATTTTAATGGATCAGCGTATGCCTCAAATGGACGGAACTGAAACTATGAACAAAATCAAAGTCCAAGAAGGCGGCATGAACAACAATACGCCGGTTATATGTCTGACCGCCGATGCTGTGAGCGGTGCAAGAAATAAATATTTGGATCAGGGCTTCACGGATTATCTTTCAAAACCCGTTGAGAGCAAAACTCTTGAAGCTACTCTAAAGAAATATTTACCTGAAGACAAAGTTGTAATCGAACAGGAAACTGAAGAGCAGGAAACAGCAGCGAAAACTAAATCCCCGCTCGAAGAATTTTACTCGCATACAACGGGCTTGGATTATTACGAAGCTATTAAGAACTGCGCAACTGAAGAAATTTTAGAGAAAACTTTACAGCAGTTCTATAACTCAATTAATAATAATTTCAACGAAATACAAAATTTCTATAACGGTATCTTAAACTCAATCAACAACGGTGAAGACGCTTCGGAAGACGATGTTAAAGGCTATACTATTAAAGTCCATGCTCTTAAAAGTTCGGCGCGTTTGGTAGGTGCAAGCGAACTTTCAGCGCAGGCTATGTATCTTGAAGACTGCGGAAATGCAAAAGATGTAACGTCCATTATAGATTTAACGCCGACTTTGTTAATGGATTACAAATCTTATATCGAAAAATTAGATCCGCTGTACAAAAAAGATGACGCTCCTGAAATTCCTATTGATGAACTTCATGACGCTTACGAGGCTATCAAAGAATTTGCTTCAATGTTCGACAGCGATTCTATTGACGGAATAATTGCAATGCTTAGAGGATACAAAATTCCTGAAAGTGAAGCCGAGAAATTTAATCAAATTGCAACTTGTGCAGACGGTGCAGACTGGGCAGGACTTGAAGAAGCGTTAAAATAATGAGGAATTAACAACATGAAAGAAAAAATCTTGTATATCAGCGACAGGCCCTCAATGGGTGCGGATATGTTAATGAAAAGTCTTGCAGATACTTTTGAAATAACACGTGCACGCTCAAACGATAATGTTACAATACCTAAAATTATTTTGGTAAATCTTGCAGGTCTTGAAAACGGTGCTAAAATTAGTAAAATTAAAAATACAAAAATTTTTTTACTCGGAAATCAAATTGAAATTAATAATAATAAATTTACCGGAGCAGATTTTTTCGTGAAACCGTTTAATAACAACGAAATCCGCTCAAAACTTTTAGAATTTATACAAAATAATAATAACGGAGGAACTATGCAGACTATTTTACTTGTAGATGATGACGCTGTAATGATAAGAACTTTGCGCGAAGGTCTCAATACTTCTTACAAAGTTTTACCTGCAAACGGCGGAGCTAATGCCCTGAAAATCCTCGAAAAAGCTAAGCCGGATTTAATTTTGCTCGACTACGAAATGCCCGTAATGAACGGCCCTCAAGTCCTCGAAGCTATACGCTCTAATCCCGCAACAGCTTCAATACCCGTGATGTTCTTGACTGCAAAAACTGACAGTGCAAGCATCGAAAAAATTGAAGCCCTCAAACCTCAGGGGCATATGCTTAAAACTTTGCCGCTCGCCGAAATTAAAGAGATTATTCAAAATTTCTTTGACAAATAAGAAATAAAAAAATTCTTAACTCCTCAATTTTCCCAAAATGATATAATAATCACAATCAAAAATTTTCAACATAAATAATTTTTCAAGGGAAGGTGTTTTTCAAATGGCACGTAAACCCGAAGACACTCGTAGCTTCGCATTATGTGCGCACGGCGGGGCTGGCAAAACTTCTTTCGCTGAGGCCATGCTCTTTGACAACGGAAATATATCCCGCATGGGTTCTGTCGAAAACGGCAACACTGTCAGCGACTTTCAATCCGAAGAACAAAAACGAAATATCTCAATCAGCACTTCGCTTTTAACGTTTGAACGCAAGGGCAAAACTTTTTACGTTCTTGACGCTCCCGGCTATGCTGATTTCACGGGCGAAATGAGCGCGGCTATCCGCGTTGCAGATACAGCTGTAATTTTAGTCAGTGCTGTCGGCGGTATCGAAGTCCAGACGAGCAAGGCATGGGAATATGCAAGCCACCATAACGCTCCCGTTGCTTTCGTGATTTCAAAAATGGATCGTGAAAATGCCGATTTCGATAAAGTTCTTGCGGACATTAAATCGCAGTTTTCGCAAAACGCTCTGCCGGTGTTTCTGCCTATTGGATCCGCTGATAAATTTTCCGGCGTTACTGACGTTCTCAAAGGTGAAGACAGCGATGCTAAAGAAGCCTTAATCGAAGCCGCCGTTGAAATGGACGATGCCTTAATGGAAAAATATTTAGAGGGTGAGACAATTCCCGAAGCCGACATCGAAAGAACTTTGAAGCAGGCTATAGCCGCTAAAAGAATTATGCCGGTTTTCGCTGTGTCTTCTACTATGAATATCGGCGTTAAAGAATTTATGGATTTTGTTGCGGATTATTTCCCGTCGCCTGTAGATATTGGAGGCGTTGCGGCTTTTGAAGACCCGAGCAACGGCGGAAGCGGTAATAAAGTCATGGCCGAACCTAAACTTGACGCTCCTTTCTCGGCTCTTTGCTTCAAAGTTTTAGCGGACGCTTTTGTCGGCAAACTTTCATTTATCCGCGTTTATTCCGGAAAACTTTCAAGCGAGGGCACGAACATTTATAACCTTACCAAAGGCGAAGAAGAGAGAATAAGCTCGTTCAAACTCATGACGGGCAAGGACGGAAAAGACGTTAAAGAAATCATAGCAGGCGACATCGTAGCAATTCCGAAATTACAAAGCACTAAAGTCGGAAACACACTCGCAACAAAAGGCGGATTTTCGTATCGTTTCCCGCACATTGAGTTCCCGAAACCTGTTTACAGTGTTGCAGTTATCGCTAAGAGCCGCGCCGATGAAGATAAACTCGGAAACGCTATTTCAAAAATTTTGGAAGAAGACCGCTGCTTGACATTCGAGAAAAACGCTGAGACCCGCGACAACGTTTTAAGCGGAATGGGCGATATGCACATTGATATAGTTTTGTCGAAAATTAAAGAGCGTTACGGCGTTGAACTTGACACTAAAACACCGCAGGTTGCTTACCGCGAGACTATCCGGAAAATGTCGGAAGCTCAGGGCAAACACAAAAAACAGTCCGGCGGACACGGCCAGTACGGCGATGTTTATATCCGTTACAGACCTCTTGAACGCGGCGAGGGCTTCAAATTTATCGACAGCGTTGTAGGCGGAGCAGTTCCCCGCAATTTTATTCCGGCGGTCGAAAAAGGTTTGCGCGAGTACATGGTCGCAGGGCCGTTAGCAGGCTTCCCTGTCGTAGATTTCAGTGCGGAATTATATTACGGCTCTTATCACGATGTAGACAGCTCCGAAATGTCATTCAAACTTGCTACTCGTCTTTCATTTAAGAAAGGCATTATGGACGCTAACCCCGTTTTATTAGAGCCCGTCATGGACGTTGAAGTTACAGTTCCTGAAAGATTTATGGGCGATGTTATGGGCGACTTTAACTCAAGACGAGGCCGTATAATGGGCATGGAAGGACACGGAAAACTGCAGGTAGTCAAGGCTCAGTGCCCGCTCGCCGAAATGTTCAGATACGCTATAATTTTACGTTCGATGACATCGGGTGAAGGTTCTTTCTCAATGGAATATTCTCATTACGAGGAAGTTCCGGCGGAAATCGCAAAGAAAGTCATAGCTGCTCACAAGACAGCAGACGAAGACGAAGAATAAAAAATAGTGAGGAGTTAGGAGTGAGGGGTGAGGAATTAAAAAGCCCTTGCTCCTTGCTCTTGCTATAAATAAAGGAGTTGAAAATATGTCTAAAAACGCGCAAAAAATGCAGGTTTATATTGACGCTGTAGGAATTGACCGCGATATAATGCGCGCTGCCCTTAGGCCGTCAGTAGAATTTTTAGGTTTCTGTGGGGGGGGGTAACATTTCTGAATCACAAAGCGAAAAGATAGATGACGACTTAATAAAACAAATTAATACACAAAAAATTTATGTAATCGTTCACGGCTACGGAAATTATAATGTCCTAAAGAAACAAGGCGTTGATGAGAATTTAATTTTAATATTTTATGACGCTCGAATAAAAACAAATTTCTTCAAAAAAATCCAAAAATTAAAGCAAGTTTTCAAAATTCATATTTTTGCATGGGAATTTCTTAAATTTTCACTGAATTACAAACTTAGATATAAATTAGTTAAATACGATGATTTCAGACGCTGGATAAAAATCAAACGCGATATAAAATTCATAAAGAAAAACGGCTTAGATAAAAAAATTGTCTTGATGGGCGTTAATAAATTCAGCGAGTATTATATCAAAGAAATCAAAGACAAAATCGCGTTTATAATTGACGAAAATCACATCGGCGAAAATGTAAACGGCGTAAAAGTTACGGGCTATGACGAAATTTTATCATTAAATCCCAACGATTATTACTATTATATTTTTGATAAACTGAAACTCAGAAGACAACAGGGCGATTTAATAGAGCTTGGTGTTTCGGACAGTCAAATATTCTTAGGAGGAAGGACACGGAGCGGTTTTGTTGTCGGTACAGGAGCGCAGGACGCTTTTGATCCTATACTCGGATATACGCGCGATGAATCGGGCTTTACTATTTTCTCAAATTCCGATGATGAGAATGTTTTTAAGATTGCAACGCTCGGAGACAGCACTTCAGATCCCAAACTTGAAAACATAAAAAGCTGGTCGGAATTTTTATTTGAAAACCTTTCAGAAATGGGTATTAAAGTAAAAGTTTACGCCGGCGGATTAAGCAGCTACACAGTTGCCCAGCAGTGTTTGAAATTAATAAAAGATGTGTTAGTAATTTCTCCCGATATTGTACTAAATTACAGCGGCGCGAGCGATATGGCAATGCCGAACACCGATATTAATAATCATTTTTTTGTCAGAAGTTATTACTCTGATTTTTTGAAAAAAGTTTTGCGGAAAAACAAACCCAGAAATATTATAAGAGGCAACGCCCCTATAAGAAGGCTTGATTTAGGCTTATATGACCCGTCCGACAAAGCCGAATTTTGGATTAAATGCGAGCGAATTATGCACTCGGTCTGCGAAGAATTTAGTATAGATTTTCACGGCTGTCTTCAGCCCCTTCTCTATGAGGATTTAGAGGAATTAGATCAAGATAAGTACGAGCACTACATTAATTTATACGAAAAATGCAAAACTTACATAAAAGCAAATAATTCAAATTGGTTTCATGATTTTACCGGAATTTTTGACGAAAACGAAGAAGTTTTTTTCGATAAATGCCACGTAATTGAAAAAGGCAACCGGATAATCGCTCAAAATATGATGCCGTTTGTGCTTGAAAGCTATAACAAGAAAAGTTATAATAATAAAAATTTTTCATAAAGGAGCTGAAAATATGCAAAAAAACGCGCAGGTTTATATTGACGCTGTAGGAATTGACCGCGATATAATGCGCGCTGCCCTCAGGCCGTCAGTAGAATTTTTAGGTTTCTGCGGGGGGGGGTAACATTTCTGAAGCACAGCCCGAAAAGATAGATGATGACTTAATTAAACAGATTAATACACAAAAAATCTATGTAATCGTTCACGGCTGCGGAAATTACAATGTTCTAAAGAAGCAGGGCGTTGATGAAAACTTAATTTTAATCTTTTATGACGCTCAAATAAAAACAAATTTCTTCAAAAAAATCCAAAAGTTAAAGCAATTTTTCAAAATTCATATTTGGGCATGGGAATTTCTTAAATTTGTAGTCAACTATGATTTAGAACACAGGCTCAATAAACATGACGATTTTAGACGCTGGCGTGATGTAAAGCGCGATATAAAATCCATAAAGAAAAACGGCTTAGATAAGAAAATTATCTTGATGGGCGTGAATAAATTCAGCGGGTTTTATATCAAGGAAATTAAAGAAAAAATCGCGTTCATAATTGACGAAAAACACATTGGCGAAGATATAAACGGCGTAAAAATAATAGACTGTAACGAACTTTTATCGCTAAATCCCAACGATTATTACCGAAAATTCGGCGCAAAGCCCCTAGCTTTAGCTATGGGGATGTAGCGCCG
>CAMVMK010000018.1 GCA_947168585.1 uncultured Fretibacterium sp. | reverse complement strand
AAATAAAAAAAGTGTCGGCCAAGTTATAAATTAAAATCATAATCTCGACGATTATCGCCGGAATTATATTTGAAATTACTTGTCTATGTATAGAATTTGAATCTTTTTTCAAAAAAATCGTCCTCTCAAAATTTTTATATCAATTTTACAAAACTCAAACATGTTTCGCCGTAATCACGCCGGGAAATTAATTCAAAAATTTCGTTATTAATTTCAAATTTTTCACGGCTCGAATGTTCCAAAATAAAAACGCATTCGTCTGCAAATAATTTTTCAAGTCCCGGAATTTTCAAAATTTCTTCGCACCAGCCGGAATTATAAGGAGGGTCAGCAAAAATTATATCGAATTTCATTTCGCGTTTTACAAGCCACGAGACAGCACGCCGGACTTCAAGCGACAAAATAACCCCTCCACCGCAAGCGGTTCCCCTCCCCTTATCAGGGGCGACTACGGGATAATATTTTTCAACTTCTTTACGAATATCATCTGCTCTTGGCCTTACGCTCTCAACAAAAACACAAGACTCTGCGCCCCGTTTTAAGGCTTCAAGTCCTACGTGTCCCGTACCGGCGAATAAATCTAAAAATTTTGCTCCGTTAATATCCCCTAAAATATTAAATAATGCCTGCAAAACTTTTCCTGAAGTTGGTCTAACGTCTTTCATAAAGCAAGTAGGAAGTAGAAAGTAGGAAGTAGGAAGTAAAAAGACACTCCTAACTTCTAACCCCTCACGCCTAACCCCTCACCCCTAACTGTTTTTACAAAGTTTTTCTGCGGCATCGTTGAGTGCTGCCCGGACTGCCGGAGTTAAAAAAGCACTTGAAGTTTTATCGAGCCTGATTAAAAATCCCTCATCGCGCGGCGAAATATTAATATAAAATTTCTGTTCAAATTCGTCATCGCTTGTTAAAGTTTCAAGCAAAAATTTTTCGCTGTCCGTGAAATTTTTTCCGAATTTCCAAAATGCTTTTTTACTCTCGTCTTTTCCTGAAATATTTTTTAGAGAGTTTATATTTTCCTGAGTGATTTTTTTTCTAATTTTTATGTGCATTTCCTGTGAAGTTCTCCGTTGAACTGTGAAATTTTTTAGTTTCCTGAAAGTTATAGAAAAAATATTTTTGCCCTGTTCGAGCCATTTTCTTTCATATTTAGTCGTGATAGAGCGTGCCGGATTAATTAAAAATTCTTCGGCGTTTAATGCTTCATGATTTCCTAAAACACGCCAAACTTCCCGCGAATAATCTTCGTCATCTGAAACCATCTCGAAAACTCCGCCGACTTTCAGCACAGCCGCAAGACCGTCTGAAAAATCTTTGGCCGTTACTCTTCTGTGAGCGTTGCCGTTACCCGGCCAAGGACATGGAAACTGCATTATAATTTTTTCGAGAGCCTCATCTTCAAATAATTCACGCAACATATATCTTGCGTCAGTGTTAATGATTTTCAAATTTTTTAATCCTTCAGCACGCCTCGCACAGCGCAGAACACAAGCCTGAGAAATTTCTACGCCGTATAAAAAAATTTCAGGGGTAGCCTTAGCATATTGAACAGTAAATTCACCGTTGCCGAAACCGATTTCAAGCTGAGTGTGATTTTTAACAGGAAGAGGAAGACCGCTCTCGGGCTTTAATATAACTCCGTATTGCGGCCGAGCCTGAACATTTGAGTTTAGAAAGTCCATGAAAAATCCGGCAGTCCTTCCTCAATCAAAATTTCTTTGACTTCGTCCATAATTCGGGTTAAAGCCTCTTTAGTTTTCCCCTCACAGCGTATTACCATCATAGGCTGAGTATTTGAAGCTCGGATTAAGCCCCAGCCGTCAGGATATAAAATTCTTATACCGTCAATTACGCTGCATTTATGAATTTTTTGAACTTTGTTTTTAATTCGTTCGGTAATTTCAAATTTTATATTATCATCGCAGGGGATTCTAATCTCGTCAGTAGACGGGTAAACAGGAACACCGCGCATTAACATTGATAAAGAATCTTTGAACTTCGACATAATTCTTAAAATTCTTCCGGCGGCATAATAAGCGTCATCATGGCCGAAAAATTCATCAGCGAAAAACATATGCCCCGAATATTCTCCGGCAAATAACGCTCCGATCTCGCGCATTTTAGCTTTAATTAAAGAATGTCCCGATTTCCAATATAAAACTTTACCGCCGTATCTTTCAGCAAGTTCAGGCAAAACTAAACTGCATTTCGGTTCGACAATAACGTCCGCGCCCTTGTGAACTGCTAAAATTTCTTTCCAGTATAAAGTCATTAATCTGTCGCCGAAAATTATTTCGCCCTTATCGTCAACAACTCCGAGCCTATCTGCATCGCCGTCAAAGGCAAAACCTGCATCAGCTTTTTCTTCTTTAACGCGCTCGATTAAAAATTTAAGATTTTCGCGTTTCTGAGGGTCGGGGTGATGATTAGGGAAATGTCCGTCAGGAGTGTCAAATAACGAAATACATTCGCAGCCGAGTGCCTCGAAATATTTTTTTGCTGTAGGGCCTGCCGCGCCGTTTCCGCAATCGCAAATTATCTTGAATTTTTTGCTGAAAGGGACATCGAATTTAGACACGAGCATCTTCAAATATTCGTCATTAATATCGGCTTGAGATAATTTTCCCTGCCCGATTTTTTCAAAATTTCCGGACTCTGCGATTAGTCTGATATTTTGAATGTCCTGACCCCATAAAGTTCCGTGCTCAAAACATAATTTAACGCCGTTCATGTCCGGCGGATTGTGAGAGCCTGTTATCATAACGCCGCCGGTAAAATTAAATTTAATTAAGCTCCAATATAACATCGGCGTTGTTACAAGTCCGACATCAATAACATTAAGCCCTGTCGATAAAATTCCTTCAGTCAAGGCTGCTTTAATTCTCGGGGTTGAAAGTCTTGCATCGCCTCCGATAGTTACAGCTCCTGTAACTTCTGCGCGAATGAGCCACGTAGCATAAGCCTGTCCGATTAATTTTGCAGTTTCGTCTGTTAATTCTTTTTCAGCGTTGCCGCGAATATCGTACTCTCTAAAAATATTTTTTGGAATTGTCATTGAGATATTTTCCGCCCCTTTGAAATAAAAATAAAATTTAATTTGAGTTTGATTATAGCAAAAACTTTATAAAAACAGCGAGGGGTTAGGGGTTAGGGGATTAAATGCAGTAATCTGCATTTAATTATTCGGCTTGTCCGATGAGGAGTTTTTTTACTTCCTACTTCCTAATTCCTACTTGCCTTTAAGTTTTGAGTATATAATTTTATTTACAAATTTTTAAGGAAAGGAATTTTTTACTCATGGCTTACACTGAAACGACATATAAAAGCTGGTTCACGCGCCTCAAAGAATCAGTCGGAGGAATAATTTTCGGATTTCTTCTCATTGCCGGAGGAACTTATTTATTATGGTGGAACGAGGGCGACACTTTCAAGACCGCAGGAGCAATCGCAGAGGCAGAACTTCAAACTCAAGAAGCTGACGACATAACAAAACTTGATCCGGCTCTCGAAGGGAAATTAATTCATGCTTGGGCTTTTGCTGACACCGAAGACATTTTGAAAGATGATCTTTTCGGGATTCAAGCAAAGGCTGTGAAACTTTCACGAAATGTTGAATTTTACCAGTGGGAAGAATCATCCGAGACTGAAACACGCAAAAAACTCGGCGGCGGTGAAGAAACTGTTACAACTTACAATTATAAAACCGAATGGACTTCTGAACAGGTTGACTCGAATTCTTTCCATGATCCTGCTTACAGAGGCAAAAATTTCTCGCTCGCTTCAATCAAGGATCAAGATATTTTAGCTTCTAATGTAAAATTCGGAGCTTATGTTCTCCCAGATTTTCTTGTAAGAAAAATCGGCGGTGAAGTCCCGATGACAATAACTGAAATTGACAAGAAAGCCGTCCAAAATATTATTCAAATTCCTGCCGAATATAACGCTTCAAAAACTTCAGGAGATATTAATCTTATTCATGTTTCAGGCGCAATGATTTATATCGGCCTCGAACCTTCAAAGCCTCAAGTCGGTGATGTCAGAATAACTTTTGAACAGACTCCTCCGGCTGAAGTTTCAATAATTGCTCAGGTAATGAAAAATACTTTTGAAAATTTCAGGGCTTCAAACGGCTATACTTTCAGCAGGCTTGAAATGGGAAAAGTTTCGATGTCAGAGATGTTTGACGATGCCAGAAAAGAAAATACTTTTATGGCTTGGGTTTTCCGTATTCTAGGAGCCGTTTTAATTATTTTCGGTTTAGATATTGTATTTTCTCCGTTGTCAGTTGTTTTCGATGTAATTCCTATTTTGGGCGATATAGTCGGAGCAGGCGCAGGGCTTTTTGCGTTTATATTCGGTCTTGCGTGGTCATTAATCGTTATCGCTGTTGCATGGCTTCGTTACAGGCCTCTAATTGCGGGCGGAATGATTGCGGCGGCATTAGCTTTGATATTCTTACTGCGTGCTAAAGGCAAAAATAAATAAATTTTTAAGAAAGGCCGTTGTTTACAGCAGCGGCTTAATTTTTATAAAAATTTTTGTGTTACGCAGTTTTTATAGAAAACTTATGATAAAATAAATAACAAAAATTTCTTGTCTATAAAAAATGAAAGAATATTTTTTGCCACAACATTTGCCACAACAAAAATATTTAATTTTTTTAGTAGCCGCAATTTTTTTCAGAGATAAATTTCAAAATAAAAATCACGGATAAAATTTTAAGAGCATTAACTCTATCATTCCGTATAATCAAGCGGCATATCTGTTAAAATCTGTTTAGCTTCTTTCCAAGCCGGGTAATATTTATCTAAAAGACTCTTGAATCGTTTTGTATGATTTTTTTCAATTAAATGAATAAACTCGTGTGTTAATACATATTCCAAGCACTCTATGGGCTTTTTTATAAGCTGAAGATTTATTAATATATTTCTTTTGGATATATTGCAAGACCCCCATCTGGTTTTCATGTTTCTTATATTGCAGGAGTTAATTTTTAATTCCGTTTTATTTTCGCATTGCTTTAATACTATCGGCAAAATATTTTTTAATTCCTTGCGATACCATTCTGTTAATAATTTTTCGCGTTTTTCATAAGAAGCCCCTTCAGGAACTGTCATAATTATTTTATTGGAAACTTTTTCAATTTTACTGCGCCGCCCTTCATAAATAACTTGAAGCATATACGGTTTTCCTAAATAATAACAAGTCTCGCCCGATATATATTCCCGTTTTGTCTGACGGAATTGTTTTTTCATTCGGTCTTGAATTTTTATTATTTCGGGCATTTTTCGCAAGATAAAATTTTTGATAACTTTATCTGACGTTCTTGCAGGTACGCTGGCAGTTACATCGCCGTTCGGAGGATTTACCCTGATATATAAATTTTTTTGTCCTGAATGTTTAGTTACTTCTATCTCTAAAATTCCGACTGTAATTATTTTTGTAATTTTTTTATTTTTCATATTCGGGTTGTATTTTTACGATTTTATCAAAAATTTCTTTCGTTTTTTCTTCAGCTTTTTTCTTGTCCATACCTGATTTTAAGAATATATTAAAAATACTTTTGCAGATTTTTCTGCTTTTTTGTTCATTCTCTTTGAAATCAGGCTCTAAGCTGTCTTTAATTGTTTTATCGAGCGTTAATGCAAGTTCTTCATCGCGGTTAAGATAATCGTATAAGGCACGCCTCGCTGAGCTTTCTCTTATTAAGTCAGGATAATTTATATCTTCTTCAGGATGTAAAACTTTTCTGGCTAACTCTACAATTTCAATTAAATATTGAGCGTAATCAAGTGCTTCGTTTTTACGGCGTTTAATTAAAGCGTTCAGCATTTCCGAGAGTTTTTTATAATATTCCTCGTTCATGTTCTCTCTCAGCTTTATTTCATGAGCGATATTATTTTCGATTATTTCCGGCTTTGCTGAATCATCGCAATTTAATTCTTTCAAAATTTCGTTAGGCGTTAAGTTTTTTCCGTCAACAAGCAGCTCAACGAGGGACATTTCTGCCATTTCATTAATAATTTTTGATTCTTCAGCATGAATATAAGTATCGAGTATATAACGCATGTCGGCTTCGTAGGCTTTTAAGTCTATATAATCGCAGCTGGCATATTTTATTAAATCTTTTACTCTGCAGTATTCGTTAATTTTTTGCCTGAGGCCGTCAACATTTTTTTCTGTGAGATTATAATGCGATACTAATCTATCACAGCAATTTGAAAAAGAACGGATAATCGAAGATGTTAATTTATACAAGATTTCCCGTTCCGGCTTTTTTTCATCGTTACAAAAATATTCAATGTAACTTGAATCTTGGCCGGGACTTTTTACGCCTGATAATAAATCTTTTAATGCCTCAAGACTTCCGTTCATTTCCGCAAAGGCTTCATCATAACGGCTTTTTAATAATCCCTCGACATCGTTTTTATCATATAAATCAAACGCTTCAGACGTGTAATCTTTTATCGCCGACTCGATATTTCTGAATAAATCCATATAATCAACAATATAGCCGTAATCTTTATCATAACCGTCTGTTCGATTAACTCTGCATATTGCTTGAAATAAATCATGATCTCTCATGCTCTTATCAATATATAAATATGTTGCGTGGGGAGCGTCAAAGCCGGTTAATAATTTATCAACGACAATTAATAATTTCATTTGAGCCGGAGTTTCTTTGAAAAATTTTTTAGCTTCTCTTTCAAAATCTTCGGGAGTTTTACCGTTTAACATTTTTTCATAAATTTTTTTCTTATATTCTTCTTCGCTTTCCCGGTTTGTATCTGAAGCCGAAGTCCTTACGCTTTTTTCTGTAGGTTCATATGACGTTACAACGGCGCATTTTGTGAAACCTTTAGCTTGGAAAATTTCCCAATATCGGCACGCTTCGTATATACTTCCGGCCACAAGTATCGCGTTGCCTCTGTCATTCACGAGTCGCGGCTTCACGGCCATATCGAAAATTATATCGGCGGCAATTCTTTCAAGACGTTCGCTCGAACTGTACAGCTTGCTTATAGTTGCCCACCGGCGTTTTAATTCATTTTTTGCGTGTTCGGTTAATGCCTGCGTTTTAATGTCAAAAAATTTATCTATTTTTTTCTTGTCCGTTAAATATTGCTCAACGTCGCGGGCTTCGTATCTTAAATCTACAACAACACCGTCATTAACTGCTTCATTAAATTTATACGTGTGAATATATGCTCCGAATGTTGCGAGGCTCGTAGGCTTGTCGGATTTTAATAAAGGCGTTCCCGTAAATCCGATTAACTTAGCTTTCGGCATTAATTTTTTCATTGCCTGATGAAGTTTGCCGGAATTTGTACGATGACACTCGTCAATAAAAGCGATAATATTTCCTTTAGCTTCGTAATCTTTCGGAAGATTTTCCAATAACTGCCGCGTATATAATTCTATGTCTGAATTTTTCCCGGCATCATGACCATACTTATGAATTAATGAGCAGATTATAAAATCAACGTTGTTATTCAAAATATTACGCAAGTCCGCGCAGGATTTTGCCCGTTTTACATGATTTTCTCCGACGTTGTGAAAAACGCTTTCAATTTGGGAATCTAATTCTTCGCGGTCAGTTACTATAACAACTCTGCTGTCGTCAATATGTTCACGAATCCATTTCGCAAGCCATACCATTATTAAAGATTTTCCAGAGCCTTGAGTGTTCCAAATTATTCCGCCCTCACCGTCTAAAATTCTTTTTTGGGCAGCTATTACGGCGAAGTATTGATTATGGCGTGCAATTTTCTTTTTACCGGCATCAAAAATTATAAAATCGTGAATTAAATTCAAAAATCTTTCAGGCTGACATAGCGAAATAAAACCGTCCCGCAGTATATCTTTTTCTTTTGCTTGTTCCTCGCGGATTTTTAACGATAATGAATCTTTTGCTTTTTCGTCTTCATGCCACGTTAAAAAATATTTTTCTGGAGTCTCGATAACGCCGTATCTCAAACCCTGCGATCCGTTTCCGGCCATTAAAATTTGAACAGTGCTAAAAAAATTTTGAATACAGTTTTTATTTTGATTTCTAATTAACTGGCGGATACCCTCACCGACTGATACACGGGAATTTTTTAATTCAATCATTCCGAGCGCGATCCCGTTGACATATAAAACTAAATCGGGGCGTTTGTGAGTTCGTCCGTCAGAGCATAAAATCGAAACTTCTTCGGCGATATAAAAATCATTTTTTTCAAAATTTTTCCAGTCGATATAGTTAACTGTTACATCATTACCGTTTTTATCTTTTACGCCAATGTCGCCGTAACGGAGCAAATTATAAATTTTTTCGTTCGATTGATAGAGAAAAAGATTTTGATTTTTAACCGCGCTGTCGAGTTCTGAAACGGCTTTTGAAATTACTTCTCGTGAATAATTCCGCGCGGCTAAATTTTTCTTCAAAAGTTCTTCAATGACGGGCGAATTATCGAGATTTTCAAGATTTCCTAAAAATTTATAATGAAGATCATCAATTAGCCAATGTTTGACTCGTTCCTGAAGCTGTCTTTCACTTTCCATAATTTTTTAACCGTACCTTTCCCGTTAATAAATCGTTCATTGCGCCGTCCCGGATTTTTTTTATTTTATCGCGTTCGGCTTCGAGGGCTTTTATTTCGTCATCAAAGGCCGTTAATGTTTCGGCTATGGCTTGCTGCTCAGTTTTATCTTTTGGAATAAAAATTTCAAAATCGTTAATAACTTTTCTGCTTACTGCTGTGAAAGTGCTTCCTTGCTCTAATTTTTTCCACGATTTTTCATTATACTTCATGAGATAGTAAATAAAATTTGATATTTCCCCAATTATTGCGCAAACACCTCGCCCTAAACATACTTTTTGATCCGACTGGTTTACAGTTCCAACAGGGGCTCTAACTGATAAAATTGTAGTATTAGCCTCACAAATTTTTGTTGGTTGTGATGTATATCTTTCAGTAAATGTAATACCATTTTTTATGTCAGCATTACCCTGAATTAAAGGAAGACCTTTTTTATCTTGATTATATGAAGATGAAGAAGGAGACTGTCCCATAATAATTGAATATTCTCCTCCCAGCTTTTTAATTTCCCAATCGCCCGAAAAATTTTTTAATCTTATCCGGCCTGACATTAAATCTTCGAGTGCGCCGTCGCGGATTGCTTTTTTCTTTTCGATTAATTCCGAAAGATTTTTTATATGCTCGTCAAAAGTTTCGAGCGTTTCGGCTATGGCTTTCTGTTCGGCAAGCGGAGGAAGAGGGATTTTTATACTTTCAAAATCTTTTTTTGTAATTTGATTAATCGTAGCACTACTACGTCCTCTAATTTGTTTTTGTACAATGTCATTTTCAAAAATTTTTGCAATATAGCCGGTTGAATCTCCTCTTAAAACAGACATAAATGCTCCGAATGTTGTATTATTCATTGAAGGTAATACGCAACTTTTTCCTATTAACTCAGAACTTCCATTTCGTACACATATTAAAATATCTTTATCTTGAATCATCTTTTCTTTAGAAATTTGGGAATTTACATATACATTATTATTTAATGAAAGTTGTCCATTTTGAATATTCGATGAACGTAATACCAAAGTCCCATGCGTTTTTACATTTTCAGGAGTGTAAGTTAATCCCTGTATAAGTTTGACATGATCAAGTAATTTAACTTCTTCCCAATCCGCCGGATAATCCATTAAAATCCCATTCCTTTCAAAGCAAAATTAACGGCTCCGCGTGATTTTTCAGTATCGTTTTCAATTTCGCTGAGCGTCCGCGAATATCTTTCAGCAATCATAACAAGACGCGACACAGAAGAATTTAATACGCTGTCAACCTCGCTGTTAATATCTTGTTGTAAGCGAGCCGTCCATTTTTCGTTAAATAAAAGATTTTTAATTTCGTCAACGCTTAAATTTTCATATTTTTTCAAAACTGCTTCGTCAAGTTCGCGCTGAAGTTTTCTTGACTGCTGCGATAAATTTTTAATTTCGTTTTCTTTTTTGCGTATAATTTTTAAGGCTTCGGGGGATAATTCGTCATTTTCGTCTTTTTCTTCTTCTGATAAATCTTCAATTTCGGCCTCAAGATTTTTAATTTTTCCTAATAATAATTCAATTTCGTCAGCATCATTTTTGAAATATTTCCGTTCAATAATTCCGCGCGGGATTAATTCGCCGTCAAAATCTTTAACTTTTCCTTTTTTGTCGTATTGAAAAGAAACTTCCCGGCCTGCTTCATAACCGGAAGATTTAATAATATAAACATCGTCCTGTAAAATTTCGTTCCAATAATTCATTAAGCAGTCGAACACGCTATATTTATCAACTATCAAAGAATTTTCATACTCGCGTAAAATCATGTCGCCTAAATCACGAATTAATTTTTTCGGATTAGTATTTTCATCAATATTTAATAAAAGTTCACGGGCTTCATTTTTCCAAGCGTTAAAAATTCCCGCGCTTTCTTTAATTTTTTGAGCACGTAAAGCCTTGTCGTCTTCAAAAATTTTTTCAATTTCGTCAAGAGCAATAACGAGCCTGAATTTATTTCCGTCAATGCGTTCAAAAATTTTTTCTTTCAAAGACGGAGAAATTTTCCAAATTTTATTCAGAGATTCAACATCATGCTCAGGGATTCCGCCGTGTAAATGAGCCTCAATATTTTGCGGTAAAGTATCGTCAATTTTTTGAATGTATCGCGGAACGTTCATATTGCCGTCGTTATCTTCTAAAATTTCAGAATAAGAAACAAGACGCGAATAGCCCCTAATTTCTTGTTGAGCTTCGTAAACTCTCACGATTCTTTCAATATCCTGCTCGCGTAATCTATTTTTATTGCCGTCTTTTTTGAAACCGCCGCTTGCATCAATGAAAAAAATATTTTCACGTGATTCGGCATTTTCTTTATCAATAAAAACAAGACACGCAGGGATTCCTGTACCGTAAAATAAATTTTGAGGAAGGCTGATAATACCTTTAATATATCTTGTTTTAAGTAAATTTTTTCTGATAATTTCTTCAGCGTTGCCCCTGAATAAAATTCCATGAGGCATAACAATTCCGGCCTTGCCGTTAGTATCAAGGGATTTAATAACGTGAAGGAGCCAAGCATAATCGCCGTTTTTTTCGGGAGGCGTTCCGAAGCCGTCAAAGCGATGATAAATATCTTCATTGACGTTTAACCCGTCAGACCAAGATTTATCAGAAAAAGGAGGATTCATAACAACGAAATCAAAGCGTCTTAATTGTCCGAATTTGTCTTTATATTTAGGTTCTGAAAGAGTGTTGCCTTTTGAAATTTCTCCCATACCTTTTTGATGAAGAATGAAATTCATTTTAGCGAGTCCGGCTGTTGCAAAATCAATTTCTTGAGCGTATATTGAGGCCATAGAGTCGCCTTGAGAATTAACAGGAGCTTCATCAGCAGCGCGAATTAAAAGGCTTCCGCTGCCTGCCGCCGGATCATAAATAGTTGCTTTTTCTTTAATGTTATTAATTCCGATTAAACGCGCGATTATTCTTGAAACTTCAGCGGGAGTATAAAATTGTCCTTTACTTTTGCCGGATTCTTGAGCGAATTTTTTCATGAAATACTCATAAGCATCGCCGATAATATCATCTCCGTTTGCCCGGTTTGAGCTGAAATCGAGAGCGTCATCTTGAAAGATACCAATTAAGCCCGATACTTTTTCAATTAATGCTTTTCCTTCGCCTAATTCGTCAGTATTTTCAAAACTAACTTCGGGCAAAGAGCCGCGTAATTTGTTAGCGTCTAAAAATTTTTGAATAGTTTTATTCACGATTTCGCCGACATCTTTTTTACCTTTAGCTTTAATTAATTCATTAAAAGACGCTCCGTCAGGAATAATAAATTCTGAAAAAGGCTCATTATTATATTTATCGCAGACATATTTGAAAAATAAAAGAACGAGGACATAATCTTTATAACGGGCAGGTTCGACACCGCCGCGAAGTTTATTACAGGCTTCCCAAAGTTTTGAATATAATTCAGATTTTTTTACCGGCATAAAAATTCCCCTTTATAAAAACTTTATTATTTTATAATTTTGTCGAGCATATACCACAAAAAGCCGAAAATTCCTGCGAGACCTGCAGAGAACAGAGTAATCCAAATATTCGTGGTTTTGTTAAAAGCATCGAGGCGTGCATTTGAGTTGTCGTTCATGACAGCCAGAGCATCCTCAAAGTCGGCTATTGCAAGTGCCAGAGAGTCAGGAAGATTAAGTTTTGTCCTCAATCTTGTGTAATTAGAAAATTTTAGCTTTGTAAATACTGAATTTCGGCTTCTATTTACACAAAAAATCTTATACTTCCCAAGATTGTCGCCTTTTAACTCTGTTTTAACGCCGTCAACTTTAACTTCAAGCGTATCAATACGTCCGTTAATTTCCGATGTACGCACATCTAATTTATGGTCAAGATTATCAATTTTTCGTTCAATTTCTGCCATATCGTTAACTCTTTGAATATTAAAAAAATCGCGCGGGACATATTCATAGTCAATTTCTCTTACAAATTCTGCCATTAAAATACAACTCCCTTCCTAAATTCAAAATAATTATAACGTATAGCTAAAAAACTTAAAAAATGTATATAGTAGAAACACTGAATAATGAACATTAACATAGAAAGTGAGGGGTTAGGGGTTAGGGGTTAGGAAAAACAATGAGAAAAATTCTCACCCCTCACCTCTCACCCCTAACTTTTAATTTTTATTATGAAATCGGATGTTATTTTTTAAGTGCTTTGAGTATAAGAAAAAAATTATTAAAAAGTCCGGAGCAATTAATAGAGTATAATTTCCCTTAAAAAACTTTTCTTTAAGGAGTGGTTTACTCTTGAAATCTTTTATTAAAATTTTAATCGGCGTTGCTATAATCGCCGGATTTTGTTACGGTCTTAATACTTTCAGAGAAAAAGAAACTTCACAGCCCGAACCCGAAATAATACGCCCCGTCAGGACTATAAAATTAATCGGCGGCAATGAAACTTTCAGACGAAAATATTTCGGTGTCGTTCAAGGCGGCAAACGTGCAGACCTTTCCTTTAGAGTTCCCGGAACTCTCAAAAGTATTAACGTTGAAAAAGGCTCGGACGTTAAAACAGGGCAGCTTCTTGCGACTTTAGACCCGCGCGATTTTCACACTAAAATTTCGCAGGCTCAAAGCGCGCTTTCACAGGCTCAGGCTCAATATAGAAATGCTCAAGCAGATTTCAAACGCTACGAAAATTTATATAAGCAGAAAGTCATAGCTAAGGCTCAATATGATACTTATAAAACTCAAGTCGATGTAACACAATCGGCGGTCAATGCTGCTAATGCTAATCTTAAATCCGCACGCGATGCCCTGCGCGATACAGAACTCCGTGCTCCTTTTGACGGAATTATAGCTAATAGAACTGTCGAAAATTTCCAAGACGTTACGGCCAAGCAGACTATTTTTTCTCTTCAGGATTTATCGACACTCGAAATAGTTTTTAATATTCCCGACAATGATATTTTGCTCGCGCCCGTTCCTAACGTTAAAAATTTACGCGAGCTTCAAGGCTACGAGGATTTATTTAATTTAGTTGCTCGTTTTGAAGCAATTCCCGATCAAACTTTTGAATTAAAATTAAAGGAAATAGGCACGCAGGCTACAAGTTCAAACACTTATCCTATTACAGCTGTTATGCCTAAAAATGACGCAAGAATTCTGCCCGGCATGGCTGTTACAGTCGAAGCAGATTTAACGGGCGGGTCAGAGCAGCAAAAAGCTGAACGAAAATATTTTGTCCCGACTACAGCAATCTTGAACGAGGGAGTAAGAAATTTCGTATGGCGTTACGATGACGGCAAAGTCTCAAAAGTTCCTGTAACACTCGGAGCTGTAAATAATGAAGCTAAAGTTGAAATTCAAGGCTCAATGCTCAACGGCGGAGATATTATCGTAACTGCAGGAGTTTATTTCCTTCATGACGGCCAGAACGTTAGACTTTCGGAGGATTAAAAAATGATTTTATATTTCTCTGCAACAGGCAACAGCAAATACTGCGCCGAATTTTTAGCTAAAGCGACAAGCGATAATAAAATTATTTCGCTTAATGATTTAATTAAAAATAATGTCCGTGTTCTTGACTGCGAAGGCGAAGAAAGACTCGGAATAATTGCTCCGACTTACGATTTCGATTTAGCTTATACAGTCGCGGATTTTTTAGAAAGTCTCGAAATTAAAAATCCCGGCAAAGAAATTTATTCTTACGGAATTTTTACCTGCGGAAGCAACAGCGGCAACACTGAAGGAACCTTGCGCGAAATTTTAAGCCGTAAAGGAATAAGACTCAACGCCGCTTTTACTGTCATAATGCCGGATAATTATGTATTGATGTTCAAACAGAAAAATCCCGAAGCAAAAAATAAAATGCTCGATGAAGCTGACGAAAAATTAAAGGAAATTTCTGAAATCATCGCGGCCAAGAAAGATACTCCGGCGCGGAAAAATAAAATCCCTAAGATTTTAATGTGGGCGACAAAAAAATTCATGATACCGTCCCAGAAAAAAGTTAAAGGCTTTTCCGTCAATGAAAACTGCATAGGCTGCGGACTTTGTGAAAAAATCTGCCCTATGAACATTATTAAATTAGAAAATAACCGGCCCGTTTGGACTCACGATAACTGCGCGTGCTGCCTCGCCTGTCTTCACCGATGCCCGAAACAGGCAATAAATCGCGGAAAATCTTTCAAGAACGGACGATATATAAATCCTAACGTAGATTTTTAAGTGAAAGGAGCGTGAAATTTTTATGGATATTGCAAGAGCGAGCATAAAACGCTACACGATAATTTTATTTTTGTGCTTATTAACTTTAATCGGCGGAGTTGCTGCTTATTTCGAGATAGGAAAGCTCGAAGACCCCGCGTTTACAATTAAAACCGCCGTTATTAGTGCCGTATATCCCGGCGCAAGTGCTTATGAAGTTGAGCAGGAAGTTACTGCAAGAATTGAAGACGCTGTGCAGGCAATGGGCGAAGTTAAACATATCCGTTCGCGTTCGACTCCGGGACTTGCTGTAATTTATGTAGATATTAAAGACGAATACACAAGCTCGGAACTTCCTCAAGTCTGGGATAAATTAAGACAGAAAGTCAACGACGCTCAAATTTATATGCCGTCAGGGACAACGATTTTAGTAAATAATGATTTCGGCGACGTTTTCGGTCAGTATTATTCTTTAATCGGCGACGGCTACACAATGAAAGAATTATATGATTACGCTGATTTTCTCAAAAAAAATTTAGTTTTAGTTGACGGTGTCGCAAGCGTAAAAATTTTAGGAGAACAAACTGAAGCGATTTATATTGAGTTTTCAGCCTCCCGAATGTCTGCGTTAGGTCTCTCGCCTTTGTCGGTTTTTGCGGCTTTAACTCAGCAGAACACTTTAACATCAACCGGCAATATAACTTTAGAAGACAGATATATAAGAATTTCCCCGACCGGAGCAATTTTATCAGTTGACGACATCAGCGAACTTGTAATAGGCAACGCCGGAGGAAATTTAACGCGCCTCAAAGATATTGCAACAGTCAGACGCGCTTATGCCGAGCCTCAAAGTTTCAAATTAAAATTTAATAACCGTCCTGCTCTCGCTATAGGAATTTCAACAGTAACCGGCGGAAATGTTGTAGAAATGGGTCAGGCCGTTTCAAAAAGATTAAAGGAACTCGAAGCCTTTAGACCCGTAGGAATTGAATTAAATGAAATTTATATGCAGTCGGATCAAGTTGTAAAATCAACGAACGATTTTATTATAAATTTAATTGAAAGTCTTGCTATAGTCGTGGGAGTTTTATTAATTTTCATGGGCTTGCGTTCGGGCTTGATAATAGGGCTTGTGTTATTAATCACAGTTGCCGGAACTTTTATTATTATGAACTCGATGGGAATAACTTTGCAGATAGTTTCGCTCGCGGCTTTAATTATAGCGTTAGGCTCACTCGTTGATAACGGTATAGTTGTAGCTGAAGGAATGTTAGTCGGCGTTGAACGCGGTCAAAGTTTAGAAGATGCTGCGTCAGAATCAGTCAGCGGCTCTCAATGGGCAATGCTCGGCGGAACTTTTATAGCGGTCTTGGCCTTTGCTCCCGTAGGACTTTCAAAAATGCAGGCCGGAGAATTTTTGCGGAGTTTATTTCAAGTTATAGCAATCTCAATGGCTTTGAGCTGGTTTGCGGCTTTAATTATTGCTCCTGTTCTTGGCAAAGTCATGTTAAAACCCTCGAAAAAACAGGGCGACCCTTACGGAGGATTTTTATTCCGGGCTTACAGATATATTCTTGAGGGCTGTCTTCATAATAGATTTTTTACGGTCTTCGTAGTTGCGGCAATGTTTGCGGCCTCGTTGTTTTTATTTACGACAATGAAGACTTCATTTTTTCCTGACGCTGAGACGGTATACTTTAATGTAGATTTATACAGCCAAGAGGGAACATCGATTGAAGGCCAAGAAAAAGCAACTCAAGAACTCGTAGACTATATTAATACTTTGCCGGGCGTTAAAAATATTTCGCAGTTTATAGGCGGCGGCGGTTTGAGGTTTATGCTGACTTACTCGCCTCCCGATAATAACACGGCTTTTTCTCAGTTAATGGTCGAGACTGAAGACGGAAAATTTACTCGCCCTACTTTATCAAAAGTTCAAGAATATATCGATGAGAAAATGCCTTTAGTAGACGGTTACTGCAGATTGTTCGCAAGAGGCAGCGGAATGAGTGAAAAAATAGGCGTGAGATTTTACGGCTCTGACCCTGAAATTTTAAGAAAATTAGCGGGGCAGGCTCTTAAAATTATGGAAAATGATCCCTCAAGTAAATTTGTCCGCACGGACTGGCGCGAAAGAGTTGAAGTTATAAGACCCCGAATATTAAAAGACCAGATGCAGAGTTTAGGACTTGGACGGCCTTTAATTAATTACGCTGTGCAATTCGCAACGACCGGCGCAACAATCGGGGCTTTCAGGGACGGCGATAAAAGTTTAGAAATTAAAGCGGCTTTTCCTCCCGAAGAACGCAATAATATAGAACTTTTGAGCTCTTTGCCTATGTGGTCGCCGACGGTAAATAAAGCTATTCCGTTAGGCACGGTATTTTCAAATCTTGAAACTGTCTACGAAGACAACATAATAATTCACAGAGACAGAAGCCGGATGATTACAGCTATGAGTGAAGTAAAATTAGGCCGTAACGCTGACGAAATGTTAGCGCGGATAAAGCCTAAAATTGAAGCTATAGAAATTCCGTTAGGCTATTCTCTCGAATGGGGCGGAGAGCATGAACTTTCAGATGAATCTATTGAAGGAATGGCGGTAATGTTCCCGGGCGCTGTTTTGCTGATGTTCGTGATAATGATATTTTTATTCAACGGATTCAGACAGACATTTATAATTTTTATCTCACTGCCTTTAATTTTAATCGGCGTTGTAGGAGGTTTATGGCTTGCTGGAATGGACGTAAGTTTTATGGCAACTGTCGGCTTATTAAGTCTTGTTGGTATGCTTGCTAAAAATTCGATAGTATTGCTTGACCAAGTCAGCGCGGATTTTGCGGCGGGCCGTGATAAATATGAAGCAATCGTTGAAGACGGAGTAGGGCGTTTGCGTCCTGTAGCTATGTCGGCAGGGACAACAGTTTTAGGAATGATACCGTTAATTTGGGATGTAATGTTCGGCTCAATGGCAGTAACTATAATGGCAGGCTTAACAGTCAGCACAATTTTGACGCTGCTTGTTATTCCGGTTTTGACTGCAATAGCTTACAACGTGAAAAACAAGTGAGGAGTTAGGAAGTAGGAAGTAAAAAAATCCTAACTCTTTACCCCTAACTCCCTGCCAAAGCAAAATTAAACAGAAGCGTAAAGTTTTTTCCTTCCGTAAACAATTTCATAATTCGGGTTAGCCCGCATAATTAAATCGGTCATTACTTCGGGATCGTCCGGCAAATGATAAGTGCATAAAGCTAATTTCGGCGCAAAATTTTTCAAAGTTTCCTGTGCTCCCTGCAGCATATTTCTTTCAAAGCCTTCAATGTCGGATTTAATGAAGTCAACACGCTCAAGATTTTTTTCTTTTACAAAATCATCGAGAGTTATAGTCTCAACTAAATCTGAAGCGGCTTCAAAGTTTTTATCTTGACTCTTATCCATTAAAGAATCTGCGCCTGTGTTACCTGAATTATTAAAGAAAAATTTTTGGGTTGTAGTTTTGTCGGAAAGACCTTTTTTAATTGGGAAAATATTAGGGTTTAATTCTGCTGTCTGCTGAAGATATTTGAAATTACCTTCTGACGGTTCAAATGCAAAAGTTACCCCCCCCCTAATTGCAGAATAAGCCGCAAAGTCGCCTATCCAGCTGCCTGCATCGATTACAATATCGCCCGGATTTACTTGCACGCTGACTTTATCATTTACTAAGCCGTAAAGACCTTCACCGAATAATTTTTCACATAACTTGAATATTTCTTCGTCATAACGGTCATCAAAATAATAATACGATGCAAAAGTATCTTCCCATACTCCAATCCAAAGTAACTGTGCGTGTTCTTCATCCAATAACGGCAATCTTACATCTTTAATTTTTATGCAGTCTTTAGTTGTAAATTTTTTCGAGAGACGGCGGACATGGGAATCAGAATAAAATTTGGGATAATTGCTACATTTTTTAATAAAACGTGCTACACGTTGAGGAATACGCATGAAAAATTCACCCCAAGTGTCAACGCCGTAACGTGCACGAATAAATGCTTTAGGCAAGCTTTTATTATAATTCATTATTAAAAACTCCTTTCTATAAAAAATTTTTTGAAAACTTGAAAATTATAGCAGATGAGGAATGAGAAATTAAAAATTTTTAACTCCTCAGTCCTCAATTAAAAATTAAACAGAAGCAAAAAGTTTTTTTCTTCCGTAAACGATTTTATAATTCGGGTTGGCCTGCATAATTAAATCGGTCATTACTTCAGGATCGTCCGGCAAATGATAAGTGCAAAGAGCTAATTTAGGAGCAAAATTTTTCAAAGTTTCCTGCGCTCCCTGCAGCATATTTCTTTCAAAGCCTTCAATGTCGGATTTAATGAAGTCAACACGCTCAAGATTTTTTTCTTTTACAAAATCATCAAGAGTTATAGTCTCAACGAGATAAGAAGCCTCGTCAAAATTTTCTTCGTTACTTTTATCCATTAATGAGTCTGCGCTGTTACCGCCGTCATTCCGCAGAAAAATTTTTTGAGTTGCAGTTTTGTCGGAAAGACCTTTTTTAATTGGGTAGATATTAGGGTTTAATTGTGCTGTCTGCTGAAGATATTTGAAATTTCGTTCTGAAGGTTCAAAAGCAAAAGTTACCCCCCCCTTGAAGCAGAATAAGCCGCAAAGTCGCCTATCCAGCTGCCTGCGTCGATTACAACATCACCTGAATTCACTTGCACGTTGACTTTATCGTTTACACAGCCGTAAGGACCTTCGCCAAGAATATCGTTGAGTATTTTGAAAATTTTTTCATCGTAACGGTCATCGTAAAAGTAATATGCTGCGAAAGTATCATAAAAAGCCGAACCCCAAAGACCTGATTCATAATCTTTATCATTAAGTAACGGCAATTTTACATCTTTAATTTTTATGCAGTCTTTTGTTGTGAATTTTTTTGCAAGCCGTCCGTTATGAGAAGCAGCAAAAAGTTCAAGATATTTGCTGTTTTTGGTAATTCGAGCGGCTATACGCAAGGCAAGTTCTTTCCATGTTTCAAGACCATAAAAAGCGCGCTGTAAACTTGGAAATTTTTTCATGACGCTAAAAAGTCCTTTCTATAAAAAATTTTTTGAAAACGTGAAAATTATAGCAGGAAAATTTTTATGATATAATTCTCAAAAATAATTTCTCTGAAAATATTCGGGGAAAATTATTTTTTTCCACTCATTTTTCCACTCAAAAATCTTAAAATTAATTCGTCATTGCAGCTTCTCACGCAAAAATCAAAATTAAAAATTTGAAATTATTTTTTATTTTTTAATTCCTCATTCCTAATTCCTAACTCCTCATTGTTTTTTCTTGCGTTATAATTCTTTGCGGCGATTTAATAATTAAAATTGAATTTTTAAGGAGAAAAATTTTTAATGTCAGATAATAAAAATGTCCGCGTAAGATTTGCTCCGAGTCCTACAGGAGCTTTACACATCGGCGGCGGTCATACGGCGTTATTTAATTGGCTCTGGGCGCGGCATAACAACGGAAAATTTATTTTAAGAATTGAAGACACTGATTTAGTCCGCTCAACTAAAGAATATGAACAGACGATTATGTCCGGAATGAAATGGCTCGGGCTTGACTGGGATGAAGGCCCTGACATCGGCGGAGATTACGGCCCCTATCGTCAGTCAGAAAGATTAGATATTTACCGCGATTACGCAAATAAACTCGTTAACGAAGGCAAAGCCTATAAAGACGGCGAGGCAATAATTTTCAAAGTCGAACCCGGACAGGATATTTCATTTAATGATATTGTCTACGGTCAGATTAACGTTATGAGCGACGGCCTCAAAGAACAAAACAGCGATAAATTAAAAGACATCGTTATAATCAAGAGCGACGGAATGCCGACTTATAATTACGCTGTTGTTATTGACGATCATTTAATGAAAATGACTCACGTTATTCGCGGCGAAGATCATATCTCGAACACCCCGAAACAGATTTTAATTTACCGTGCTTTAGGCTGGGAAGTTCCGACATTCGCTCATCTTCCTATGATTTTAGGACGCGACAAAAAGAAACTTTCAAAACGTCATGGAGCTACGAGCATTTATGAATACCGCGATATGGGCTATATGCCTGATTCAATGTTTAATTTTCTCGCTCTTTTAGGCTGGTCGGCAGGCGATGACAAAGAAATTTTCACGCGCTCACAGGCTGCTGAGTGGTTTGAACTTTCAAGAGTTACGAAAAAAGCTGCGGTTTTTGATTTCGATAAATTAAATTACATCAATCAGGAACACTTGAAAGCCTTAGCCCCTGACGTAAGACTTTCAATGATAAAACCTTTCTGGATCGAAGCAGGTCTGCCGGTTGAATCTCACAGCGATAAATATCTTGAAGACGCTTTAACTTTAATGGCCGGACGCGGACGTACAGCAAAAGAAATGGCGGAGTTCTCGGATTATTTCGTTTCGTTCGAGCCTGTAAAAGCCCGCTGGACTCCCGAAGGTCTTGATAAAGAAAAACTCAACGAATTTTTCAAAGAGTTATTCGCGTCTCCTGAATGGAAAGCCGAAGCCCTTGAAAATATCGCGCGTAACTTCATAGCTTCACACGAAGGCGCAAAAATGAAAGATTACGCAATGCCTTTGAGATTTGCATTGACGGGAATGAAAGTCAGCCCGGGAATTTTTGAAGTTGCCGAACTTATGGGCAAAGACGAATGTGAGAAGCGCGTTAAATTTTATTTTGATTAATTTAGTAGAAATTTTTTAATTTCATTTTTTGCAATTTTATATTTTTCGCTGATGATGTTCACAGTATCTTTGACGCTGAGGCCGTCAGCGAAAATTTTTTTAGCTTCTTCTCGCCATTCTTCATTATTAATTTGGGTTTTGCCTTCGATGACTAAAACTAACTCGCCTTTTATTCCGTCTTTTAATTTTTCAAGAATTTCAGAGAGATTTCCGCGTATACTTTCCTGATAAATTTTAGAAATTTCGCGGACTAAAGCGGCTTGTCTGTCGCCGAAAATATTTATAATATCTGAAATTTGACGCTCTATTTTGTGCGGAGACATATAAAAACAAATTGTAAACGGAAAATTTTTCAAGTTTTCAAATAATTTTTCACGTTCTCCGGGCTTTTCGGGCGGAAATCCCATGAACACGAAAGGTTGAGGATTTAATCCCGACATTAAAACCGCCGGCAATACTGCAGAAGGTCCGGGCAGAACATCAATTTCAATATTTTCGTCAATAGCGCGTTTTAGTAAAATCCAACCAGGATCAGAAACTCCCGGCGTTCCTGCGTCTGAAATCACGGCGATTTTTTCATTATTGCGCAATTTTTCCAATAAAAAATTTAATTTTTCGTTTTCGTTATGAACATGAAACGAAGTCAGAGGCTTGCTAATTTCATAATGACGCAGCAAAATTCCGGACGTCCGCGTATCTTCACAGGCGATTAAATCAGCTTCACTCAAAATTCTTAAAGCCCTCAGAGTAATATCTTCAAGATTTCCTATAGGCGTAGGGACAAGATATAACGGCATAATTTTTTCTCCTTTTATTTTTTCTTAATTATACTTGACGGTCTTAAAAATTTGTGATTTTTATAACGGAATGATAAAATTTTGCGGAAAATTTGCGGGGCTGTTATCTTTCGGCTTCGGCATTATAAAGGGAGTGATTAAGATAAAACTTGATGTATTATTTTTAGTTTTTTGCGTGTTGTTAATGTGTCCGAGTGCGGCATTAGCGTATTTAGACCCAAGCGCGGGAAATGCTTTAGTATATGTTGCGTTGACTCTGGTCAGCGTAGCGGCTTACGCTCTTAAAGGAATTTATTACCGTTTAATGGGTAAAAGCACAAATAAATACGAAACTGCCAATGATATTGTAATATTTTCTGAAGGTAAAAATTATTGGAATACTTTTGAGCCTATTGTTCAAGCCTTAATTAGCCGCGGACAGTCTTTCAGTTATTATACAATGGATGCAGAAGATCCCGGTTTACAAATTAAAAGTAAATTGGTACATAATCGATTCTTGGGGGGGGGGTACATTTCTGACTCAAAACTAAGCAGAGTTGAATGTAAAATTATGTTGTCTACAACGCCTAACATCGGTGTTGAAGGCTATCCAATCAAAAAACCTGCAAAAACAAAATTTTTACTGCACGTTTTTCACGATCCCGAGGGAATTGCATACTACAAAAAAAATTCATTAGATTTTTATGACGGTGTCTGCACTGTCAGCGACTACGTTAAGCCTCGAATAAGGTATCTCGAAAAATTACGAAATCTTCCCGAAAAAGAATTAGTATCGTTAGGCCTGCCGTATTGGGATATTTTGCTGAAGAATTATCATGAGAGCGAGCCTCATGAACGAAAAATAGTTTTGCTTGCACCGTCGTGGGGCGATAAAGGATTTTTATCGTTTTACGATGTTAAAGCAATCGTTGACGCTTTAAGCCCTGATTTTGACATAATTTTGCGTCCTCATCCGCAATCATGGAAATCAGAACCCGAATTATTAAGCAGAATAAAAACTCTTCTTGGTAATTATTCTAATGTAACTTGGGACGAAAATCCCGATCCTTCACAGTCGTTAGCTAAATCCGACGTAATGATCTCCGATACATCTGCTATACGGGTTGATTATGCCGTAATTTACAAGAAACCTGTAATTTCTCTCAAAGTTAAAGGCGAAAATCTTTCATCATTTGAATATAGCGATCTTCCGGAAGAAATGCGTTCATCGCTTGTTGAAAAAATTTCTTTATCGATAGGCCCTGAAGAAGTCAAAAATATCAATGAAATTGTAAAGCAGGCTCTTGCGAAAAAGTCTGAAACAAACGATTTTATTGAAAAAAATATCGTCAATTTAGGCTCAGCTGGCGAACATATCGCGGATTATTTGATTAAGAAAGCTAAAGAGGTTTAACCAATGCTTTACGAATTATTTTTTCAACCTATTGTAACTATTTTCAAGTATTTATATTTAGCGTTGTTTTCAATGACAGGGAAATTAGGTTTATCGCTAATTCTTATGTCAATCGTTGTTAATATTCTTTTGCGTCCTTTTTCAGCATGGGCATCAAAAATTCAGGAAAAAGAGCGCAGGATTCAGGAAATTTTAGCTCCGCAAATTGCCGAAATAAAGCGCAAATATCACGGTGCTGAACAACATTCAGAACTTAGTGAACTTTATAAACGCTACGCTTATAATCCGCTGTATGCAATTCGTTCGGGGATGGATTTATTTATTCAGCTTTTGCCGTTATCCGCCGCTTATGTGATGTTGTCATCACTCACTATTTTGCAGGGGCAGTCATTCGCGGGAATTTCAGATTTGTCGCGACCTGACGGATTAATTTTCGGGATAAATTTATTGCCGATAGCAATGACGGTGATTAATTTTCTTACTACTTTGACGGCTGAAAGATTTACCCGCCGCGAAAGAATACAGGCGTTTGTTATTGCAATTTTATTTTTTATATTATTGTATAATGCTCCGTCAGCTTTGCTGGTATATTGGACGAGTAATAATTTTATAATGCTGCTTAAAAATCTTTACGCAAAGACTTTCGGACGTGCTCATGAAAAAATTTCACTTGTTTTAAGCCGCCAAGTTTCACCTGAAAATAAACTTTTGAAGTTCGTGATGTTCTTTGTTCCGTGCGTTCTTTGGTCGGTTTATTCATGCTGTTTTTATAAATTATATTTGAATTTTGCACCAGATATGATAATGGAAATGAATAAAAATTCTATGATGATAACGTTAATGTTCATTTTTATATTTGCATGGATGCTTTTTCTTAATTTTACAAAATATAATTTTACGTTATCCGAAATTATTGTAAGGTTAAGTTATATTCTTGTTGGTGCGCTGTTATTAATTATAATTTCCAATATATTTACTGTACGCGGCAATAATTATGATTTAAGATTATATGCTCGTTATCGAATAACTTTTTTACTTTCTGTACAATTAATTTATTTATTAGGTGCTGCATTCTTATCAGTTCCATATGAAAAAGCAAAAAAAATTACAGATACTTTAACAGGAGGCAATAGAAATTCTTTATTTTTCGCCGTCCTTGTGTTCATGATTTTTTTATTTTGCCTGTTTTACCCGGCACTGTTGTATTCATCAGATCAGGGATTTTTTCCGTCTTCATTGCTTTCAACTGTAATAAGTATTTTGAAATACGGTATAGGATTTCTTATAGCGTCAATTTTATTGTGGACAATATTTCCAATTCCTGTGCAAAATATATTAGCTGTTTTAGCTGCTTTTGGCGGTTGTGTTGCTTTTATAAACTTTTTTATTTTAACAGAAGATTACGGACAGCTGCAAACTCTTCAATTAAATGATAATACATTGCAAATCGGTATGCGGGGATTATTAAAAGATTTGACCGGCATTACATTATCATTAATTATAATAATTATTTGTATCAAAAAACGCTGGATAAAATTTTTAATTAACGGCTTTTATATTCTATCCTTTGCTATGTTCGCTGTGTTCGGTTATTATTATTTTACAACGCCTGAAAATAAAATAATAAATACTGCACTTTCCGAAAAAGTAAAATTACCAGAATATCATGATAGACTTTGGCGATTTAGCAAGACAAAACAAAATGTTGTAGGATTTTTCTTTGATGCTTTCACAGGAGATCATTTATTAAGAATTTTAGAAGATGACCCTACTCTACGTGAAAAATTAGACGGTTTTATATATTTCCCGGATACTGTAGCTCCTGGTGCTTGTACAGCTTTATCTACAGCTTCAATTTACGGCGGGGCAGCTTATAAGCCAAATACATTAAATAAAGCTCAGCCTGATAAATTAATTACAGAAAAATATGCCGATGCTTTTGCGTTTTATCCGAATGTTTTTTCAGAAAAAAATTATGATACAGTTATAGCAGGAATGTCTGTTTTAAGAAAAGATCAGTCAAAATATCTTGAAAACAAAATCAAAAATTTAGATTCTGCTTTATTAATTTATGATGCTGTATGGGGATATGACTATGTTCCTTACTGGCTGCAATGGGCAACGCAAAGAGGATTTTCCTTACAAAATCAAGATCAGCAGGAATATATTTCGCGGTTTTCTATTTTTATGGCATTGTTGCGCGCAAGTCCTTTCACTATAAGATACCGCTTATATAGAGCAGCTTTATCACTTAAAATTATGGAAAGTGTTTTGAGTATCGGCTTGAAAAATTGGTTTTTGCCTAATATTGCCGCAATACAATTTATGGGAGATTTTGCTCACGTTGACGATGATGCTCCGGCTTTCAAGATGATTTATTCTTGTTTATCTCACGTGCCCTGGTTCATGCCTTCTGATGATTTATTCCCTGTTGTTGATCCTTATCCTGATACTAATGGTCAAACTGTGTTAGTAAATGGAGTTTTTCCTGAACATTATTATACGGAAAAACATATTATATATTTTTTAGCCGATTTTATAGCGTCTCTGAAAAAATTAGGTATTTATGATAATACCCGCATTGTTGTAGTCTCTGATCATGATTTTGCAGACAGCTGGAAACTTCAGCAAAATTATACTACATTTTACGATAATACAATGATTGGAACTGCAAGACCTAACTCGCTGCTTATGTTCAAAGATTTCAATTCTCATTCGCCGTTAAAAATTTCAGACGCTTTTATGTCCATTGAAGATACTCCGAGCTTATTAATGGACGGTATCGCGCGAGCCGACGGTATTCCGACACTCAATGAAATTCGTAAAATGAGTAATCCTCAGCAAGAAGCAATCAGGGTCAGAACACATTGCAGAATGCCTTTACGCGGTGAAGGAGAAACAGCGACTCAATTTAATCTCGATCAAGGAACTTTTGAAATAATAGGCACAGTATTTAATAAAGAAAATTGGAAAAAAATTGAGTAAAATTTCACTTCAATTTCTTGAAAAATTTGCTTCATAAATTCAGGCTCTCTTGTCAGGATTTTACAGCGTCAAGAGAGCTTTGTCTTTTATAAAAAAATCTGTGATAATATCTTTACAAAAATTAAGATTTATATTTATTTATGAAAGGACGCGAGTTAAAAATTTTTTCACATGAGCCGGTAATGTTAAATGAAGTCTTAGACTTAATAAAAAATTTCTCATCCCCTGCATGTTCGGCAGACAGGCTAAATATCCTTGACGGTACTCTCGGGCTTGGGGGATATTCAGAAGCATTTTTGAAAAATTTTCCGGACTGCCGTGTTATCGGACTCGACAGGGACGAAAGAGCGATAAATTTTTCACTCGAACGGCTCAAAAATTTCGGAGATAGATTTTCGGCACGTCATGCAAATTTCAGCGAAATAGCAGCAATTAATAATGAAGATTTTAATGTTTACGTGTTCGACTTAGGCGTCTCGAATATGCAGATTTCTGACCCTGAGCGAGGATTTTCGTTTCAAAATGACGGCCCTTTAGACATGAGAATGAACACCAATGACGAAAATTTATTAACTGCCCGAGAAGTTCTCGAAAATTATGACGAAAAATTTTTAGCAAAAATCTTTTGGGATTACGGCGAAGAAAAATTCTCGCGTCAAATTGCTTCCGCTATAAAAAAATCTAAAACCGAATTAAAAACTACCGGTGATTTAGTAAATTTAATCCGCGAAACTCTGCCTCAGCCCGTCCAAAGAAAAATGGGAACTCACCCCGCGCGTAGAGTTTTTCAGGCTCTTAGAATTTTTGTGAATAACGAAATGCAGGAACTTGAAAACTTATTGAAATCTCTCGGCGGAATTAAAAATAACGCTCTCATAATTTTTGTAGCTTATCACTCGCTCGAAGACAGAATAATTAAAAAAACTTTCCGGCAGTGGCAGACCGATGACAAGGGAAAAATTTTGACGAAACACCCTATGACACCGGCTGAAAACGAAATCGAAAAAAATTATAAAGCAAGAAGTGCAAAGTTAAGGGCATTTTCTATTATTAGGGGGTAGGCAATTTCTGCAAAATGTGATATTATTCGCAGACAAAAAAATTTTTATTTTTTAATTTAATTTTTTTAATTTTTACGACCCGGATTAAAAAAAAATTTTCAAGGGAATCGGAGGCGAGCAAAGGTGCGTAAAAATAATTCAGAAAAAATAAAATTTACTTTTAAGATAGCTTTAGCTCTGAGCCTTATCGTTGTTTTAACGATGGGACTGGGTTTTTTGAGATTTCACGCGGCGCGTCTGTCGTATTACCTTGACACGGTCAATAAATCTATTCAAAAATATACAGATGAAGAGATAGTATTGCGTCAAGAACTTTCCGGGCTTCTTGCGCCGATAAGAATTTACAGCTATTGCAAAGAAAATTTAGGAATGCAGAAAGTTCTCAAAGCCGAAACTTTACCCGTAAGACCTGTAGGCCGTCATGACCGCGGAGCTATGGCATTAAGACGGGATAAAAAACAGGAATTTTCGTGGCGCAGCGGTCTGGCATGGCTGTTCGGAAAGGATTAGAGACTAATTCATGAAATCAAAAAAAAAATTAAACGGCACGGTAATCCGTGGATTTTATTTGTATTATTTTTTACTGTAATCAGCGTAACGTTAGTAGCACGCCATTGCTATCCTGAGCCTCGAATAGTTCAGCAGTCCCAACATCAATATTGGCGCAAAATTAATTTGCGTTCAACAAGGGGAATAATTCAAGATGTAAAAGGCAATGCCCTCGTAATTTCAGACAAAATCCCGTCTTTTGCTGTAGATCCTTCATTGTTAGAAAAAGATGATCTAAACGAAATTTCAGAAGTACTTTCAGCAGATTTAATCACAAAAATTCAAAACGCAATGGGAACAAAATCGCGTTTTATGTGGCTTGAACACAAAGTCTTAAATGAAAATCTTATCGAAAAATATAAATCGCTGTTAAAATTTTCACGAGCTTTTATCGAAATTGACGAACCTTATAGAAAATATACTAATAATAATTTAATGGCTCATGTTTTAGGCTTCTGCGATGCTGACAACAAAGGCCAGGCCGGAATTGAGCAGGTTTGGGATAATACTTTATATGATCCTCCGGGACAAAAAATCGTAGTAAGGCGCGGAGGAACTCAACCGGCGTCTTTATTTGAACACGAAATTGAAAGACGCGTAACGCCCGTAATCACACTAACTTTAGACAGCAGAATTCAATATGTTGTAGAAAAACATTTATTCCAGGCTGCTGTAAATGACGGTGCAAAATGGGCTGTCTGCGTGTGCATGAACCCCAACACCGGCGAAATTTTAGCGTCTGCAAGCTACCCGAGTTACAACCCTCAAAATAGAAAAAGTATAACTCTCGATGCTCTTTCAAATTCAGTTGTAAGTCGAGGTTATGAACCGGGCTCAACGTTTAAGCCTATATATTTAGCTGTAGCTCTTGAACGCGGCTGGGTAAAACCTGACGAAAGATTTTTCTGTCCCGCAAAATTAAAAGTTGCTGACGGATTTATCCGCGAAAGTAATTCTAATGTAGCGTTCGGAGATATTTCAACGGCGGAACTGCTTATAAAATCTTCAAACGTGGGCATGGCTCAAATTGGTATCCGAGCAGACAAGACTAAAGTTTATGAAAGTCTTTTAGCACTGGGTTTCGGTAAAGAAACTGATATAGAATTGCCAGGCGTAGCAAAAGGAATTCTGCCTTATCCTGAAAATTGGCGCGGAATTACTCCGGCGAATATTGCGATAGGTCAAGGTCTTGCAGTAACTCCGCTGCAATTAATAACGGCTATGGGCGCAATAGTAAACGGCGGAAAATTAATGAGCCCTTATATAGTAAAAGAAGCTATGAATTCAAGCGGCGAAATAGTTTATAGAGGTTCGCCCAAAGTCATGCGTGAAGTTTATACCCCTGAAACTACAGAATGGGTAAGACAGGCTATGAGGCGTGTAGTTCTTGAAGGTACAGGGAAACGCGCCAACACTGAAATAACTGAACTTGCAGGCAAGACCGGCACGGCACAAGTTCCTGAAGGCGGTAAATATTCAAGAAACCGTTATGTAGCTTCATTCATAGGTTTTTGGCCGTATGATTCACCAAAATATTTAATGCTCGTTGTAATCGGCGAACCGACAACCGGAAGAATTTACGGCGGAGAACTTGCAGCACCTACGTTTAAGTCGATAGTTGAAGAAATGGCCGAGTTAGATTATTATTCATGAAATCTGTACCGCTTGTTTGGGAATATGAAGAGATACTTATAAACAAACTTGATAAAGCAATCTTTAGCAAAATTGACATCGATGATATTATAAATTATATTTGTAAAGTAGGAATAATTGTAACAGTATTTTATCTCTGGCGGCCTTTTCTCGCTGACCCTGAAGATGATCATATTTTAGAGTTAGCTGTAGCCGCAAATTGTTCTCACATTGTAACTTTTAATAAAAAAGATTTTCGCGGAGTAGAAGAGCAATTTGGAATTAAAGTCATAGATGCTGCTGAATTTCTTGAGATATTACGCGAAAACGAAAAGGAGAAAAGAATATGAAAATTTTTGCAGAAAGGAGTAATTTATAAATTGGTAAATTTTCAAGATGTCTTAAACTTCATGAGAGCTAATAATAGCGAAAATAAAAATATAAAAACTCTCGTAAAATCTCAAGATGATATTTATAATAAAATTTCTGATGTAATTTCAGACAGTCGGGAAGTTAAGCCGGGAACTTTATTTGCCTGCATTAAAGGCGAAAATTCCGACGGCCACGATTATGCAAAAATTGCGGAAAAAAAAGGCGCAGCCGCTTTACTTTGCGAGCGTGAAATAAATTCAGATCTGCCGCAGATTATTGTTGAAAGAGTCCGGGATTTTTTAGGCGAAGTTGCTGCTTTTGTTTATGATAATCCGAGCAGTAAATTATTAATGATAGGCGTTACAGGCACAAACGGCAAAACTACAACGACTTACATAATTAGAAGTATTTTGCAGGCCGCCGGTATCCGCACGGGGCTTTTAGGCACAATCATAGAGAGCGACGGCATTAACGACAAAGAGGCCGACAGAACAACACCAGAAAGCTGTGAAATACAAAAGCAACTCGCTTCAATGGTAAAAAATAATTGCGGAGCCTGCGTCATGGAAACCTCGTCGCACGGCTTATTTTTAGGCAGAATTAAAGGCGCGCGTTACGATGTTGCAGTATTTACTAATTTGTATCCCGAACATTTAGATTTTCACGTGAATATGGAAAGTTATTTTGAAGCTAAAAAATTGTTATTCACGAATTACGTCAAAGAAAATTTCACAGGCGCGGCAAATTTTGATTCTCCTTACGGCAAAAAATTATTAGAAGAATTTTCAAATCTTCGCGGCTTCGGCCTTAGTGAAAACGCTGATTTTCAGGCTGTCAATATTAAAACGGGCTTGAACGGCACAGAATTTGAAATTAAATCTAAAAATTTTGATACATTAAAATTAAAAAGTCCTTTAGTCGGCGATTTCAATATTATGAATACTTTATGCGCCGTTACTGCTGTTCGCGGTAGAGTCAGCGATGAGGAAATTATTAAAGGCGTTGCAAATGTCCCGCAAGTTCCCGGCCGTCTCGAAAGAATTGATTTAGATAATAACGCCTGCTGCTTCATAGATTTTGCTCACACTCCATCGGCATTAAAAAGCGTTTTGAGTACAATAAAAAAACTTTCTAAAAATTCCGGGAAAATTATTTCAGTTTTTGGACACGGCGGCGGACGTTATCAGCAGAATAGACCCGAATTAGCACGTTCAGCAAGCGAATTTGCAGACGAAATTATAATAACTTCCGACAACGCCCGAAACGAAGAGCCTATTAAAATTGCCGAAGCTATAGCGGCAGGCGCGGCTGTTCCATATAAAATTATTCTTGATAGAAATGAAGCTGTAAATTATGCGTTAAATTTGTTGAAGCCCGGCGATATTTTAGTAATCACAGGCAAAGGCCCTGAGAAATTTATTTTAATTAAAGACAAAAAAATCCCGTTTAACGACACTGAAGCAGTTTTAGCTTGGAAAAAATTAAGAGTTAGGGCTTAAATCCTGACTCTTGCTTTACTTTGCGCTTGCATACTCAGGTCTTAATTTCGCGTTGTTTTCCTCGATAATTTTAAGCACATCTTCAAGCGTAATATATTTTTTAGCTTCCTTGCGGGTTTCAAGCCATTTATTTACAGACGGCAGAATTAATAACGCTCCTAAAAGCACAAGCAAATAATATAAAAAATTATTTGTCGCGTCTATGCGCTTTTCGATCCCGTCAAGCCGTCCGACAATTAGCGACTCTAATGCTTTAATTTCGCCGTGAAGTCTATTAAATTGAGCCTCCATTTTTGCGTCAAAAACATCTTTACGGACATAAATATCATCAGAACTTGCCCCGTAAGAAATTGACGAAAATATAAAAATTATTATCAACGCCGCTATAAATTTTTTTATCATAATTATCACGCCCTTTTTATATTTTTAGCGAGGAGTTAGAGGTTAAAATTTACTTTACAGCTGCATACTCAGGCCTTAATTTCGCGTTGTGTTCTTCTACAATTTTAAGCACATCTTCAAGCGTCATATATTTTTTAGCTTCCTTACGGGCTTCAAGCCATTTATTTACAGACGGCAGAATTAATAACGCTCCTAAAAGCACGAGCAGATAATATAAAAAATTATTTGTCGAGTCTATGCGCTTTTCCATTCCGTCAAGCCGTCCGATAATTCGCGACTCTAATGCTTTCATGTCGCCCCTTAATTCAGCGATTTCGCCGTGAAGTTTATTAAATTGAGCCTCCATTTTTGCGTCAAAAACATCTTTGCGGACATAAATATCATCAGAATTTGCCCCGTAAGAGATTGACGAAAATATAAAAATTATTATCAACGCCGGTATAAATTTTTTTATCATAATTATCACGCCCTTTTTATATTTTTAGCGAGGAGTTAGAGGTTAAAATTTACTTTACAGCTGCATACTCAGGCCTTAATTTCGCGTTGTGTTCTTCTACAATTTTAAGCACATCTTCAAGCGTCATATATTTTTTAGCTTCCTTACGGGCTTCAAGCCATTTATTTACAGACGGCAGAATTAATAACGCTCCTAAAAGCACGAGCAGATAATATAAAAAATTATTTGTCGCATCTATGCGCTTTTCCATTCCGTCAAGCCGTCCCTCAAGCTTGTTAAACATACCGACCATTCGCGACTCTAAGGCTTTTATTTCGCCTTTTAACTCATTGCCCAACGCTTGAATTTCTCCGTGAAGTTTATTAAATTGAGCCTCCATTTTTGCGTCAAAAACATCTTTGCGTACATAAATATCATCAGAACTTGCCCCGTAAGAGATTGACGAAAATATAAAAATTATTAACAACGCCGGAATAAATTTTTTTATCATAATTATCACGCCTCCTTTTATATTTTTAGCGGGGAGTTAGGGGTTAAAATTTACTTTGCGCTTGCATACTCAAGTCTTAATTTCGCGTTGTTTTCTTCGATTAGCTTTTTTACATCTTCAAGAGTAAATTTCGGCTTATGAAATTCTCTTATCAATGGTGTTAAAGCTATCGCCGCAACAACAACACTTAATAAAGCAAAAATCCAAGTAACTATCGTTTCAAGACTGCCCATGCGTTTTTCAAGCGCGTCCATTCGAGCACCTAAGGCTTTCATTTCGCCTTTTAATTCATTGCCTAACGCTTGAATTTCACCGTGAAGCCGGTTAAATAACGCTTCCATTTTTGCGTCAAAAACATCTTTGCGGACATAAATATCGTCAGAACCTGCTCCGTAAGAAATTGACGAAAATATAAAAATTATTATCAACGCCGGAATAAATTTTTTTATCATAATTATCACGCGTCCTTTATATTTTTAGTGAGGGGTTAGGAGTGAGAAAGTTAAAATTTACTTTGCACTTGCATACTCGGGTCTTATTTTCATGTTATTTTCTTCGATGAGACGGCGAACTTCTTCAAGCGTCATATATTTTTTAACTTCCTTGCGGCCTTCAAGCCATTTATTTACAGACGGCAGAATTAATAACGCTCCTAAAAGCACGAGCAGATAATATAAAAAATTATTTGTCGAGTCTATGCGCTTTTCCATCCCGTCAAGCCTTTTGTCAATCCCGTCGAGCCGTCCAGCCAGCTTATCAAACATTCCTACCATTCGAGATTCTAACGCTTGAATTTCTCCGTGAAGCTTATTAAATTGCGCTTCCATTTTTGCGTCAAAAACATCTTTGCGTACATAAATATCATCAGAATTTGCTCCGTAAGAAATTGACGAAAATATAAAAATTATTAACAACGCCGGAATAAATTTTTTTATCATAAAAAATCACTCCCCTTTTATATAAGTTGCCAAAACTTTTTTTTAATTATACAATTTTTTCAATCTTTAATAAGGAAACTTTAGAACATGAATATGAATCTTAAAAATTTATTTGCGTTAATTGACGTTGAAATACCTGAAGAAATTTCATCTCTCGAATTTCCCGGCCACCTCGCTACTGACAGCCGTGATGTTACAAAAGGCTCGGCCTTTGTCGCTCTCGAAGGCGAAAAAACTGACGGGCATAATTTTATTCCTCAAGCTGTCGCTAACGGCGCGGCTCTCGTAATCGTCAGAACGGGCAAAAATCCCGGCGGCTTAAATATCCCCGTGATTGAACTCGAAAATCCTGAAAGAGATTTAGCCCTTTTGGCCTCAAAAAAATTAAAATTTCATGAAGAAAATGACACTCTTCACGAGGTCATAGCCATAACCGGAAGCGTCGGAAAAACTACAACACGCGCGGCCTTACAGTTAATTTTGAAAAATAAATTCAAAGTCCATGCCCCTGAACGCAGTTTTAACACGCTCATCGGCTGTACGGCTACAGTTTTGGCTATGCCGCTCGAAACAGAAATTTTAATTCTTGAGTTCGGTGCTAACAAACCCGGCGAAATCCGCGAACTTACAGATTATTTCCCGCCGACTATGTCAGTCTTGACGGAAATTGCGCCCGTTCATCTTGAAGGCTTCGGAGATATTCAGGGCGTTTTGAACGAAAAAATTGAAATTACTCACTCGCCCGTCATGACAAGCATCGTCTACAACAACGACAACGAATTATTAAACGGGGCTTTTAAGTACGTCGTAAAATCTATGGGCGTAGGAGAAAGCAAAGATTCCGATTTCGTCATAAGCCACGACACTTCAGATTATAAACTACCCGCCCTGTCTTTCGTCCTTGCTCACAGGCCTACTCAGGAAATTGCAAGATTTAACGTAAATGTTTGGGGAAAACATAACGCCGTTCCTTTATCTCTTGCGGCTTCGGTCGGCCATGAATTAGGTTTGAGCCTCGCTGAATGTTCAGAAAGCCTCGAAAATTTCCAGGCTCTTGAGGGGCGCGGACGAGTTATAATTCTTGACGAAAATAAATTCTTAGTCGATGACGCTTATAACGCTAATCCGGCCTCAATGACCGCTTCTCTCGAAACTTTCAACAAAATTAATCTGCCCGGAAAAATTGCAGTTTTAGGCGAAATGCGCGAACTCGGCGAAGATGCCGCAAAATATCACGCCGATCTCGATAATTTACTCGAAAATCTCGACTGCGTTATCTTAACCGGCAAAATTTGGCGCGAAGCATTAAACGGCAAAAATTATATTTTCGTTGATACTTGGCAGGAAGCTCTCGAAGCCGCTCAAAAATTCATGAACGAAAACGAATGGCACGGAATTTTAGTCAAAGGCTCTCACAGTATCGGCCTCGAAAACGTTGTTAAAGCAGTTAGGAATGAGGAATGAGGAGTGAGGAATTTTTTAATCGCGGTTTTATTTTTCGCGCTCTCAATAATTCTGCAATATTTCTGGATAAAATTTCAGCGGCGGGAACATCTTACCCAAGCCCAAAAAACTTACGGAGTTAATATTGACGTTGAAATTAAATCTAAAACTCCCTCAATGGGCGGCGTGATTTTTTTAGCTATGTCTATAATCGCGCTTGCCTTAAATTTTTCGCTTGACTCTTTAATTTTCTGGAGTCTTCCGGTTGCGAGCGGCCTCGTAGGTTTCGTAGACGACTGGCTGAAATTCAAAACTCACACCAGCGAGGGCTTCAAAAGTTTATCGAAATTAAAATGCCAGTTAATAATTTGCGCCGTCTGGATAATTTTAGTTTTTATTCTGCCTGTCGGACAGACAGGGCGCGGAGATTTAGCTTTATGGCCGGGATTTTGGGACGCGGGCGGGTGGCTTGCTATTCCGATAGCATTTTTAATTACGGCCGGAACGATTAACGCCGTGAATATCACTGACGGACTTGACGGGCTTGCGGCAGGAAGTTTTTTGATTTCGCTTGCTTCAATGCTGATTTTAATTCCCGTCAACGAATTTAACTCGGAAATTTTAATCGAATTATTTTTCATGACCGCAGGATTTTTATTCTTCAATTTAAGACCCGCTAAAACTTTCATGGGCGACACGGGTTCGCACTTTTTGGGCGGAGCTTTGGCCGCTCTCTGCGTCATGAACGGGCGGACACTCGCTATAATTCCGGCGGGATTTATTTTTATAATCGAAATGCTTTCTTCGGCCATTCAAATTTTCACGATAAGAAAGTTAAATAAAAAAATTTTTTTAATGGCACCGCTTCATCATCATTTCCAGAAAAAAGGCTTTGACGAGACGGCCGTAACTTTAAGATTTTGGCTCGTTCACGCTGTAGGAGCGTTATTGATTTCGTTAATGTTAATAAGGTGAGGGGTGAGGGGTTAGGGGTGAGAATTTTTAATCCCTAATCCCTAATTAAAAAATTAAAAATAAAAAAAAATTCCCGGCCTTTTTCGACCGGGTTTATTTTTCAAAAAATTTCGTTTTGTTGTTTTGCTTAGTTTACCGTTTTTTTGCAAAAATTGCCAATGCTGCTAATGCTCCTAAGCCGAGCCCTGCTTCACATCCAGAACTGCTGCTGGCGGTTGTTGCTTCTTCTTCTTCTTTCTCTTCGGCCGCTGTACCGCCTGATACTGTTACGTCCATGTAAGCAGCACTCTCACCTGCCGCTAACGAGGCCTCATCTGCTTTATTGCTTGAGCTGCTGATCGTAACGCCCGTGTCGTAGTAATATTTCAGAGAGTTTTTCGGAGTCTCGTCAAATGTTACTGTGCCGTCATCGGGGTCGTAGTAGCCCGATTGAATTTCTATGCCGTTCAAAATCTCGTAAATGGCTTTAATTCTTGCTTTCAAACTCGATAAGCCCATTAACTGCGCAAAATCCATTTCTTTTGCGAGAGTGTAAGACTTCGTGGTCGCCTGGCCGCCGAAATTTGCTTTGCTCGCCGCCAACGTCTGGCCGGTGAGGTCAAGCTGTGTTAATTTGTTGCCGCTGACGTTGAGATCCGTCAATTTCGTACCCGTGAAATTAACGCTCTCTAATTTTCCGCCTTTAGCACTGACTGTTTTGAGAGCTGAGCAGTTAGAAGCGTCCAAAGTTGTCAAGCCCGAGCCGGAAACGTCAAGCGTTTGAATGGTCTTGTTGCCCTTGACGCTTAAACTCGTGAGTTTCGATGCGTTGGGTGCTTTGAATTCCGTTATCGTTGTGTTGCTTGAAAGGTCAACCGTTGAGACGCTGCTTCCGCTGTCGACCGCGAGCGATTTAAGACCCGTAAGGCTTGCTAAATCTGAAGCGGTAAGAGATGAAATTTGGTTGTCGAGCTTGAGCGTTGTAATTTTCGCTTTATCCTCCGCCGAGACTTTATTTAAGACTTCCTCAAGGGTTGCCGTTGAGCCGCTCGGGGTTACCGTAACTTTGAGTTCGCCGTTGCTGACCGTTGCCGTTATTTCTTTGGGTGTTGTCGTTGACGAACCTGAACTTACAACCCACCAATCGCCATTTTTGGCAATAGTGGCTCCAGACGCAAGATAATCCGCAGGAACTTTCTTACTGAACTTTCCGCCGGAAACTTTAATCGCTTCTGTACCTATATCTTCCATAAGAATATCAACATCTTGCGTACCTTTGAACGTGCCGCCGGTAATGGTAACTGCGCCTGTGTTTATTGCATAAGTGTTCTTCGTAGTAGAACCGTTAGCAACGATTACGCCATACATACCTTCAAATGTGCCGCTTTCAATGGTGAGTTTTCCTTTAGTTTGAACAAAAGTGCCCGTATCTACACCGAAAGTTAATTCTACACAGCCTGCATCCCATGTGCCATCGCCGTGTATGCCTTTTATACTCGTGTTGCCCTTAATAGTTACATCAGCACTAAGAATCTGAATACCATCTTGGAAACTTTGGTATGTACCAGCCGAATTACCCAAAATAATACAATCATTCAAGATTAACTTTCCTGCGTTAGCGTTAATAGCACTACGGTTAAAGTTTTTGATAGTTACATTATCCAAAGTGAGTGTGCTATTCTTGAATGACAAAGAAAGCCATATTGGATTAATCTGCATATTTACAGCTGAAGTATCGCCGAATTTATCAAATGTTAAATTTTTAATAGTTACATTTTTATCTCCGCTTAATATGAGTGCGTGCTTTGCACTGGCATCAGTAATACCTCGAAGGGTACGGCCATCTCCATCTATAGTAAAGTCAACACTTGTATTTTCTATTAATAAAACTAATTTATCACTTGTAGCAAAGCTTGTTGTATCATCGCCAGTAAATTTAAGAACTACATCTTTACTTGCTGCTCTAATGCCTGCAATTGCTGCTCTAAGGTCTACATATTTAACCGTGCCGCTCGTACTTGTAGCTGTTATAACATCATCCGCCCATGCGCCCGCAGTCATAGTAAAAATGAATACGCACGATAAAACGAATATATTAATTCGCTTCATGAATTAAAAATCTCCCTTCTTAGTTTTGAAAACCATAAAAAATTTTTTATACAAAAAAATCCCCCTGCTTTCCAATCTGCCTAAGGCAGACAAAAAAACAAGAAGATTAATTTATATCCTCTACCCCAAAAATTAATTTTGTTATATAATTTAAGTTTGTTGAGCGATTGCAAAGTCTTGGAAAATAAGGCATAGTGATAGCTGTGAGCTGTGAGCTGTGAGCTGTGAGCTGTGAGCTGTGAGCTGTGAGCTGT